>JAHEFS010000073.1 GCA_024640045.1 Chromatiales bacterium
TGGGTGCGGGCTTCGGTGACATAGTCGCCGTTAATGTTACGCACCACGACACCGGCGAAGTTCAGCGGGTTATCGTCAATGTCGACCAGCTGGCCGGAGATCCGGCCGCCCGTGCCTTCGGGGAAGGCATCGATGCGGAAGTCGATGCTGCCGACGGGGCCGCCGGCAGTGTAAACCTGGCCGCCGCTGATGATGACGGGTTCGGCATCGGTGATGTTGCACAGCATGGCAGGGCAGGGCGTGCCGTCCGCGCCGTCCCACAGGTCTTCGAAGTAGCCTTCCCAGAGGTATCCGGCCAGGAGGTAGTAGGTTCCGGCCTGCAGCGGCCCGGTATCGAAGGCGCCTGATTCGTCCCAGGTCCGGGCGTCGGTGACGTGGTTGCCAAAGACGTCGAATACGCGCACGGCGCCGCCCACCGGGCCGTCATCGGCCGAACGCAGAAGCGTGCCAGTGATGGATGTTTCCGGCTCGGACACGAAGTCGTACGTGGTGGCCAGGGTGGCGTCGCCCCCGCTGAGCGTGACGCCCGTGGCGCCGCCGGCGATGCCGCCGCCGATGTCGCAGGGATATCCACAGGGCAGGCCGTCCGCATCACCTGCTGCATACAGGGTGGGTTGGTAGGCCTCGTTCTGACGCTGGTCGTTGCCATTGGTCACGAACTTGTTGGACAGGTAGTAGGTGCCGTCCGGAAAGCCCGAAGAGGTGCGGAATACGCTGTCGCCGTCGCGGGGCACGCCGTACCCGGCCCAGTTGCCGGCTGCGTCATAGACGAAAATGCCGGTGAAGTTGGGCGCCGGTGCGCCGTCGAGCGTCAAGCTGCCGAAGATGCGTGAGCCTGGGTCGAGTTCGATGTCGACGCCTGAGATGACGTCGCCGGGGTTACCGGAAATTCGCGCATCGGGGAAGCTCGTGAGACCACAGGAACCGCGCGGGCAGTGTTCACCGACACCGGCGTTGTCCCGGTAGAGTTCATCGATCAGGTTGCTGTCCTGGGGCGTCGCCAGGGCAACGAAATTACCGCCTGAGGCCAGCGTGATGCTGTAGGCGCCGTCTTCCAGGGCCCACACGATGCCGACCGGCGTACCGGTGTCGGCATCGTAGAAACGGACCCGTGCCTCATAGGCTGTCAAGGGCAGGCTGGTCGCTGAACTGCTCAGCGTGCCTGAGATGACCAGGCCCGGATTCAATTCGATGTCGATGTCGCTGGCGCTGCCGCCACTGTTATCGACGGGATTCGCCGAATAGTCGCCCGGGAACCAGGGCTGGCCGCGGGTATCGCGGACGAGTACGCGGTAATCGTCGCGGGGTTCCAGCAGGTCGATGGTGTAGGCGCCCGAGCCAATGGTGTCGGTGCACCCGGCTACCCAGTCGTCTGCGAGTCTTTGGGCGCAAACCTCGACGCCAGTGATGGTGACGCTGCCGCTACTGCCGGCCTCGCTGACCACGCCGCTGATGGCGCTGCCGGAATCGAGCACAAAGTTGGCGACCTCGGTCGAGTTGTCCGAGAGGATGATCTCGTCGCCACCGACGTTGTTGGGATCGCAATCGTCGTAGCAGGGACGTCCGTCCCAGACCTGGTTCACCAGGCCATGGAAGCCCTGGTCCATGTCGGCCAAAAGGCGGTATGTGTCGGCCGGGAGTTCAAGCTGGTATTGCCCAGCGATATTGGTTCCGCTGCCTCCCGAATGGCCGCCGCCGCTGACGAATGCGCTGACGCCGATCCAGGCGAAGTTGCTTGAGATTGGCGTGCCGCCGCCGTCGGTAACAGTGCCGACAATGCGCGTACCGCTGTAGTCGAGCCCGATGTCAGCGGCGGCCACGTCCGCCACGCCGCTGGTGATGGTGATCGCGGCGCCGTTGTTGCTGGGCGCGTTGGGATCGCAACAGCCGTTCTCACCGTAGGAATCCTGGTTGTAGCCTCCCGGTACACCGTCCACCATGACCTTGAACTGGTCGTCCGCCAGTCCGGCGAAGGTGTAGTTGCCGTTCGGATCGGTTTGCGTGTTGCCGAACCAATCCCAACGCGTTCCGTTGAAGCGGTACAGAGTGAGACCGATGTCGGGCAGCTCAAAATTGCCACCCGCAGTTTCAATAATCTGGTCAAACACGCGGCCAGCAATTTTTCCGGCGCCGAGTTCATCGAGGATGAAATCGACTCCGCCGATATCGCTGCCGCTGACCGTAATCGCCGTGCCGTTGGTGGTGATATAGCTCTGATCGTCACAATCCCATTTGGGGATACAGATGGTGTTGCCAGGCTCTCCGTCGTTCCACAGTTCCCGGCCGAGGCCATCGGGTTCCCAATTCGTGCGGATATAGAAATTGCCACCGGCGAGCAGGGGCGTGGACCAATTGCCCGCGGGGTCCGTGCGTACCTCGCCGAGATACAGACCGTTTTCGTTAAGGTAGGCGACGCCAGTGTGGTTGAGCGGGTCAATACCGTCGCTCAGGTTGCCGGAGATGCGTCTGCCCGAACCAATCGGCCCCACGGAGAAATCGATGTTCGCGACGGCTGCGCCGGCGCTGAAGCTGACTGGGTTGAGCGCTGAGATGCACGTCAGGTTGGGGCAGGAGACCGGGCCGTTGCCACCGTCCCAGCCTTCGTCGCCCATGTCCTCGCCAAGAAAGCCGGTGGTGACGTAAAGATTGGTGTCTGCTGGGAGGTCTGAGTCCTGGGAAGTCCAGTTCCCATTCTCATCGACCCAGAAATGCCACTCGCGGCCGGTGCCGTCGAAGACTCGGGCGGCACCCCCAACCGAGCGACCATCTTCTGCAACGATAATCTGGCCAGACAGGGTGTCGGCTTGAAGGGTTTGGGAAAAGAACAAAGCAAGGCACGCGCACGCACACGCCGAAAAACGGTAGGACATGACCCTTGACTCTCCTGGTGGCTGAGAATCGCCCCGTTCTTCCCTGATCGAAGACGTTCTGTTTTTTTCTACGATTGAATTGGAGTATAGCGGCAAATGAGAATTGTTCAAATTTGAGCTTTTTCGACGAGCCAAAGCGAAGATCTGAGAAGATAAACAGCTGGCCTGCCTTGCGCGCTTGATTGCTGCTCTATGGCCGTACGGGAGCAATCGGATACAATCGCCCGACATTTCTGACCCAACGGAACTTCATCATGAATCGATTTGCGAATACCCTGGTGCTTTCCATGCTGCTTCTGGCAGCGCCGCTCTGGGCGGACTACAAGGCCGATGTCGAGGCCCTGGTGGATCAGGTCAAGGTCCTGACCTCGAACGAGGCCGGCCAGACTGATTCGCAGCGTTTCCAGTCGCTGACCGACCTGTCTTACGAATATGCCATGGTGAGTTTCCCGGAATTCGCCACCTTCCTGGGTGATCCGCGCGGCCAGGATCGCTGGTCGGACCGTTCCGAGGCCGCGGTTCGCGAGCGGGAACAGCACCAGGTGCTGATGTTCGAGGCCCTCAAGAGTATCGACCGGACGCAGCTGGGTGATTCCGAAAAGGTCAATTACGACCTCCTGTACCGCAGCACCGAGGAAGACCTCGAGGGCCAGCAGTTCCCTGGTGAATTCATGCCGATCAACCAGATGGGCGGGCCGCAGCAGAACATCGCACAGATGATGGCGATCACGCGGCCGAAAACCTATGCGGACTACGAGAACATGATCGCCCGGCTGGAATCGGCCGACCAGGTGATTGAGAACACCATCGACTGGATGCGCAAGGGCCTGGAAGCGGGGGTGACGCCGCCGAAAGTGACGCTGCGTGATGTGCCGCAGCAGATCCGCAACCAGCTGGTCGACGACCCTGCCAAGAGCCCCTTGCTGACCGCTTTTCAGCAAATGCCGGACAGCGTGGATACCTTGCAGCAGGAAAGCCTGCGCACGCGAGCGAACGCGGCGTTCAGCGACAAGATAGCACCGGCGTTTGAGAAACTATTGACCTTCATGGAGGAAGAGTACATTCCCGGTACACGCGATTCGATTGCCATGCGTGATCTGCCCAACGGCGAGGCCTGGTATGCCTACAACGTCAAGCAGATGACGACCACGGACCTGACGCCCGAGCAGATTCATCAGATTGGACTGGATGAAGTGAAGCGTATTCGTTCCGAGATGGAAGCCATCATCGAATCCACCGATTTCGAGGGCAGTTTTGCCGATTTCCTCGAATTCCTGCGCACCGACCCGCAGTTCTACCACACCTCCAAGGAGGCCTTGTTGCAGGAATACCGCGATATTGCCAAGCGCGCTGACCCGGAACTGATGAAGGTCTTTGGCAAGTTGCCGCGGACACCCTATGGCGTGATCGAGGTACCGTCTTACGCTGAGAAATCCCAGACCACGGCTTATTATCAGCGTGGTTCGGTCCAGGCCGGGCGGCCCGGGTATTTCTACGCCAACACCTACGCACTCGACACCCGTCCCCGCTGGGAGATGGAGGCATTGACCCTGCACGAAGCCGTGCCTGGCCACCATCTGCAGCTGGCCTTGCAGGACGAACTCGAAGACATGCCGTGGTTCCGGCGGGTAGGGGGATACACGGCATTTTCAGAAGGTTGGGGGTTGTACTCGGAAAGCCTGGGCGAGGAGATGGGCTTTTACAAGGACCCGTATTCAAAGTTCGGCCAGTTGACCTACGAGATGTGGCGCGCCATCCGCCTGGTGGTGGACACCGGCATGCACCACCTGGGCTGGTCGCGCCAGCAGGCCATCGACTACTTCAAAGAGAACGCCGGCAAGCAGGAACACGACATCATCGTGGAGGTGGACCGCTACATCGTCTGGCCGGGCCAGGCGCTGGCCTACAAGATTGGCGAGTTGAAGATCAAGGAACTGCGGGCTTACGCAACTGCTGAGCTCGGTGATGCTTTCGATATCCGGGCCTTTCATGATGTGGTCCTGGGTAACGGAGCGGTGCCCCTGAGTGTGCTCGATACCAACGTCAAGGAATGGGTGGCTGAAGTGTTGGGGACTAGAGGCTAGGGACCAGGGACCAGGGATTAGGGACCAGGGACCAGGGACCAGGGACCAGGGACCAGTTCCCAGTTCCCAGTTCCCAGTACCCAGTCCTTGTGCACAAAAACACGAACCAGAGGATCAAGTATTCATAATGATCGATAAAGCCCTGCCATTGTGCGAATTGCACCGTCACCTCGACGGCGCCATTCGCCTGCAGACTATTCTGGAGTTGGCGGATGAGCACGGCATTTCGCTGCCAGCCGATACCGTCGAAGGCCTGGCGCCTTATGTGCATATCGACAAGTCGGCGCCGGGACTGATGGCTTTCATCAAGCGCTTCGAGCACATGACGGCCGTGCTCGTGGATGCCGATGCCTGTCGGCGCGTGGCGTACGAAAACGTGGTGGACGCGAAAGCGGAAGGGATCGATTACATCGAATTACGCTACAGCCCCTGGTTCATGGCCGAGAGTCACGGCCTGCACCCTGCCGAGGTTATGGAGGCCTGCGCCGCCGGCGTGCGGGCCGGTGAGCGCGATACGGGCGTGAAGGCCAACATCATCGGTATTCTCAGCCGGCACTACGGGCCCGATGTCTGCACGAAGGAACTGGACGCCATCCTGACCCACCGTGACCACATCGTTGGCGTCGACCTGGCCGGAGACGAAGCCGGGTATCCCGCACACCTGTTCATAGACCATTTTCGGCGCGTTCGCGACGCGAGCCTGCATGTGACCATCCACGCTGGCGAAGCGGACGGCCCGCAGAGTGTTTGGTCCGCCATCCGCGATCTCGGCGCCGAGCGCATCGGGCACGGCTTCCGCTCCATCGAGGATTCGACCCTGGTCGATTTCCTGGTTGAGAAAGGGATTGGCCTGGAAAGTTGCCCCACCTCCAACCTGCACATCAGTGCGGTGACAGACTATGCCTCGCACCCGATCAGGGCCCTGGCCCAGGCGGGCGTGAAGTTCTGCCTCAATACGGATGACCCGGGCATCAGTAACATCGACCTTGCGCACGAGTACCAGGTCGCCGCGCCGGCTGTGGGGTTGACCCAGGAACAAATTCATCAGTCGCAGCTCGACGCGCTGGAAATGGCCTTCCTGGAGCCGGCCGAGAAAGCGGCGCTGCTCGGAAAGCACGCCGCTTAGAGGCAGGGTTCAGCGGAGCAGCAGGTCCCCGAAGACCCAGACCAGGACCGCACAAACCAGCGCCATCACCGCCAGCTTGATCGCCAGTGCCCGCAGCAGCCAGGCGCGGCCACGGGCCGCGTCGCCTTTGAGTATCTTGACCTCGCGGATCAGCTTGGCGCCGGGCGGTGGAAACTCCCCGGCCGCCTCGATCCGGGCCGCGAATCGATAGCAATACACTGCGGGAGCCAGCACAAGCAGGCCCATGGTTAAGCCCATGGCCCGGATCAGCCACCGGGCCCGCTGCAGGCCGTTATCTGCATCGAGCAGCCACTCCTCCACGCCGGTCTGCAGTCGGGGCATCATCAAGAGTACGCTTGCGCCAAGAACGGTCACCGCCACCAGCACCCAGACCGCGCGCTTGCGGGCTTTCGGGTCGGCTGGCCGGACTTCACTCATTTTGCGCACTGGCAATCGGTGTACCCAAGTGCTCGGCTTGAGTTGGCATCAGCGTGCAAGGTTTTGGCTCGTGCGTTTCTTCCGGTCGCCAAGCCGTTTCAGGCGGCTGGCCACAACCAGCCAAAGACGCCGGCGGTGACCAGGGCGTAGAGGAAACCGTCGAACATATTCTTCAGCGTTGTACTCCAGTTTCTCTTGTACCAGATGGATTCCTGCAAATGCGCCAGGGCATAGCCGCCGAAAGCCGTCGTGCCGGCATAGCGGAAGACCTCCAGGTAGTGAGCATCGGCAGACACGGCGCGGCTGGTGAGGTAAGCAGCAAACACGCTGATCAGGACACTGTAGAGAAACCACAAGCCCAGGCTCTTGCCCATGTTGGGCGGGCCTTTTTCCCCAACCTCCAGCAAGGCGACCGGGCCTTTGGCCAGCTTATCCTGGTAGGCCTGTTCCTGGGTGCCCTTCAGATCATCGCAGTGCGGCATGAAGTAATTGCCCGGCGGTATATCGAACTTCTGCAGGAAATGCATGATCTCGTCTTCAGCCGGCAGTTTTGACCAGTCAGACTGGTGATACTTGAGCACCATGTGGATGATGGAACTGACGATGAACACGCCGACAGACGAAAGCAGGATGGGCAGCCAAAGTGATGCGATCGAAATCATTAATATCTCCCCGTAGTTGCAATTATTTTCCTGAGTCTAGATGAAAACAGGGCGAGCGTGGGTATCGGGAAGACAGCTGGGCATATTCGGCTAAAGATGAAAAAGTCCCAGGCCAGGCCGCTGCAGCCAGTTCAGTTTTGACCAGTCGGCACTGGCCTCGCTCACGTGCAGGGTGAAGGCGTGGCGCGATCGTGCGGAACGATTCTGGCTGCTGTAATGCGGCATGTGATCATTGAAAAACACCACGCTTCCCTTGGGCACTTCGAGCGCCACCGCCTCGTTATTGCCTGGCCAGGGGGTGTCATCCAGGGTGCGCAGCGTGCCCTCACGCGTGTCGGGGTCGACCTCGTAAATTTCTCGCAAGGGTGAGCGATGACCGCCCGGCTGCATCCACAGGCAGCCGTTCTCGCGGGTGGCGTCTTCCAGCGCAATCCAGATTCCGGTCACACTGGCCGGGTGGGTCACCAGGTAGCTGGCGTCCTGGTGCCAGCGGACCTCGCCGCCGATGTGCGGTTGCTTGAAGATGTACATGGTCTGCCACAGGACAGGGTCGGCATAGCCGAGGTCGCGCAGCGCTTCTCCGAAGATGGGTTGACGGCAAAAAGCGGTAAAACCCGGGTCAAGGTCATGCATGGCGTGGCCGATCTTGTTGATGGCCAGGTGTTTGGGCTTGGTCAGTTGTCCTTCTGCACTCAGCGCATCTTCTTCCAGGAAGCAATGCACTGCTTCGGCTGAATCCATAAAGTAGTGGTCTCGCCCACTGTCCCGGTCTGCGGTCGAGAACACGGTGCGATGGGCGTCAATGTCGAATTCTTCGACGATGCGTCCCGCCGCCTCGCGCAGGCGCTCGATCTCCGCCAATGGAATGGCTTCCTCCAGGGCCAGGAAGCCCTGGTCCCGGAATTGATCAATCTGTTCTGGACTCAGCACCGAATCAGGCCAGGTAATGCTGAAAGAAGGCCAGGGTGCGTTTCCAGGCCAGGCTCGCTGCGGCCTCGTCGTAACGTGCCTGGCTGGTGTCGTTGTGGAAGCCGTGCCCCGTGCCTGGATACATGTTCAGGCTATAGGAGACTCCCTTGTCGTCCAGCAGTTTGCGAAAATCCGGGATGCCAGCATTGATGCGTTCGTCGGACCCGGCGTAATGCATCATCAGCGGCGTCTGCACGCGGGCAACGTCTTCGGCACCCAGCGCCCGGCCATAGAAACATACCGAAGCGTCAGCCGCCGGTTCTGCAACTGAGCACAATAGTGACACGCCGCCGCCGTAACAGAACCCGACCGAGCCTACCTTGCCGGTGCAGTCGTCGCGTGACCTGAGGTAGCCCACGCCGCCAATGACATCGGCGGTGATGATGGTGGTGTCGGCCTCGCGGAACTTGTCGCGCGCTGCTTCCTGATCCTCGGGAGCACCGCCAACGTAACTGAGTCCATCGGGGGCCACGGCTACAAAGCCCGCCAAGGCTGCCCGCCTCGCAACGTCCTCGATATGCGCATTGAGTCCACGGTTTTCGTGAATGACCAGCACGCCAGGTAGCGGTGTTTTCGCGACAGCCGGTCTGGCTACGTAGGCTTTGACCTGGGAAACGGTGCCTTCATAGGTTTCATAAGCTGTGAGCAGGTTCTCATCCTTGGGGTCGACTTGCTGGCCCCAGGCGTAGTTGGTTTCGATCATTGGCAGCAGCGCTGAGGCGGCTGCGACGCCGCCGGCAATCTCGGCCGCGCGGCGCAAGAATGAACGCCGCGGCATGTCGCCGTGGATGTAGTCGTTGTACAGATTGACCAGTTTTGGGTCCATGTTTTCTTGTGTCCTCTATCCAGTGGTACCTACAGGCAAGCGCCTAAGCTAGTCCAGTTGGGAAAATTTCTCAAACCGCCGGTTGAGAATATCCATTCGTGCCGCTTGCTGCCCAGTAAGTTTGCTAAAGTGACGAACAAACCAATACAGACAATATGGGGAAGATCAAAAATGCATTTTGGCGCTTTTCTACTGGTACTTGCTGGCGCGATGCCGGCCCCCGGCGATTCGCTGTTTACGCTGGAACAGGCCGAAGCTGGCCGGATGGTCTACGCCACCCATTGCGGTTCCTGCCATGGGCAGGATCTGGAAGGCAGTGCGGCACCTGCACTGAAAGGTGAATCTTTTGCGCGGGCCTGGAGTCGCGAAGACCGCAGTCTGGAAAGCCTTTACTACATCACGCGCACCACCATGCCGCGCAACGCGGGTAACTCGCTCACCGAAGAGGCCTATCTGCAGGTAACGGCCTACCTGTTGCAGGTCAACGGTTACAAGGCAGGTGAACGGGCCCTGGCAGCTGACAGCTCCGCCATGGCCGCGGTCAGGCTCGATGCACTGGATGGTGCGGCATCGGCCCAACGCCAGCCCGCACCGGCCTTTATTGCTGGCGACGGGGGCTTGGAGCCAAGCGGAAAAGGGCCCAGCCAGGAAGATCTGCTCGGGGCAGCTGCCAACACACGGGACTGGTTGTACCAGACACGGGATTACCAGGGGCAACGCTACGCGCCCATCGACCAGGTCAATACGGAAAACGTGGGGTCACTACAGCCCGTTTGCATGTACCAATTGGGCGGGCCGGGTACGTTTCAGAGCAACCCCGTGGTTTACGACGGGGTCATGTACGTGACGACGTTTCGTTTGACCGCGGCCATCGATGCCCGCACCTGCGATTTGAAGTGGAAGCACGAATGGCAGGCGCAGGACAACGAGCTCTGGACCAATAACCGCGGTGTGGCGCTGAAAGATGGGCGGGTGTTCAGGGGCACCGCGGACGGATACCTGTTCGCACTGGATGCTGCTGACGGCAGGCTGTTGTGGGCGCGGCAGGTCGCTGATCCTGCCCTCGGAGAGACCTTCACCATGGCGCCCATGGTGTTCGAGGAAAGCGTGATCATCGGTCCCGCCGGCAGCGAAAACAATATTTCGGGTTGGGTGGGCGCTTTTCGGGTCGACAACGGTGAACCCCTGTGGCGCTTCAAGACGGTACCTGGCGCCATGGACCCCTCGAAGGATGATTCCTGGCCGAACCCGGAAAACATTCCGCTGGGCGGCGGTGCGGTCTGGACGCCGTTCTCGCTCGATGCCAACAATGGTGAGCTGTACGTGGCGGTGACCAACCCGGCGCCCGATCTGCCGGCTCATTTGCGGCCGGGGCCCAACCTGTACACCAACTCCATCGTCGCGCTGGATGTTCGTACTGGCGAACTTCGCTGGTACCGGCAACTGGTGCCGAATGACGCGCATGACTGGGATCTCACGCAGGTGAGCCCCTTGTTCCGTCTGACCCTGGATGGCGAGGAGCGAGCCGTGGTCAGCACCGTGGGCAAGGATGGTTTTTTACGCCTGATCGATCGCCAGACGCATGAGGTGCTGTGGGAAACATCCGTGACCACGCAAAAGAACACGGATCTTCCGTTGACCACAGAAGGCGTGCTGGTCTGCCCGGGGGTACTCGGTGGGGTCGAGTGGAATGGACCCGCTTGGGACCCGCGCAGCAAGAGCCTGTTTGTCAACGCGGTGGACTGGTGCAGCATTTTCTCGCTCACAGACGAGGAAATCATGCATGTTCCGGGAGAACTCTACATCGGTGGCGAGATCGAGATGCAGGATGAAATGCGCGGCTGGCTGACGGCGGTCGATGCGACCAACGGCGCGGTACGCTGGCGGTACGAGTCCGATCGCCCGATGCTCTCGGCGGTCATTGCCACCTCGGGCGGCGTTGTGTTCACCGGTGAAATGAATGGCAGCTTCCTGGCGCTGGCCGCGGAATCAGGCAAGGTTTTATACCGTTTCAACACGGGCGGGCCCATTGGTGGCGGGATTGTCACTTACCTGATGGACGGCCGTCAGTACGTCGCGACGGTGAGCGGCAACGCTTCGGGTTATTTTGGACCGGAAGGCACGCCCATCGTGGTGGTGTTCGCCTTGCCTGAAGACACTTGAGGCCGCGGGAAGAGCTCAAGACACAAAAAAGCCCGGCTCGAAGCCGGGCTTTTTCTTTTACGGGTTTTGCCGTCAGGGCTTAGAAGTTATAGGTGGCTTCTGCTCCCCAGTAGGCAGGCTCGCTGACGAAAGCAGTCAGGTTGAGGAAGTTGATGCCGCCCTCGACCGTGATTTCATCGGTGATGTTGCGCCCGACCAGGGCCATGTCCCAACCACTGTTATGTCGGTAGCCGGCGCGAAGCCCGCCCAGCCAGCGCTCTTCCTGCACGAATTCCACTGAACGGTGCAGGAACAGGTTGGACTCGTCGCGATAGTTCCAGTCGGTATTGATGTAGAAATCGCCTTCCGAGGCCGGGATGGTGTATTCCAGGATCAGGTTGTAGATCCACTTCGGTGTCCGCGGCAAGGGGTTGCCGTCGATAAACACCTCGGTAACCGGGCCGAACGGACCGTCACGCATGCCGGCGACCGGATCCAGCCCGGTACAGGTCGGCGCGGAACCGCAGAGGTCATCTCGCAGGCCTGAATCGTCGATCTCGGTGTCGTTGTAGCTGACGTTGGCTGAGAAGAACAGTTGCTCGGTCACCTGCAGGTCGAACTCGGATTCAAACCCGTAGCCGTTGACCCGGTTGGCGTTGAGCAACTGGTTCACGTTTGCTGCACCACCGGTGGCGGTGAGCTGGTGATCGTCATTGCGGAAGGTGTAGAGCGCGCTGTTCCAGCGTGCGCGGCCATCCATCAGCATGCTCTTGAAGCCGACCTCGAACGAAGTGCTGTCTTCAGTCTTGGCTGAGCTGACAAAGCCGAACCGGCCCAGGGTCACGGGACCGCGGGAACCGGTGGCAACACGGCCGTACCAGGTCCAGTCTTCATTCATGTCCCAGGAAAGGGCCACGTCCCAGTTGAAGAAGTCATCGTCAACTGCGATAGCGGAAGCCAGGACACTGCCGTTGAGGAAATACGAGTCAACTGTCAGGTCTTTCTCGTCATCGGTCCAGCGGGCGCCGACGGTCAGGGCCAGGGTGTCGCTCAGCGACCACTCGGCCTGGCCGAACAAGGCGTAAGAAGTCGTCTCCTGGGTCACCAAAGCCGAAGCCGACGGGTTCAGGTAGTCGTAGTTCAACAGGTCGAAATCTTCATTGAAGTAGTAGACACCGACCTGGAAGAACAGGTCATCAGCGGTGGCCGACAGTCGGACTTCCTGGGTGATCTGCTCGTGATCGGTCAGGCCGTCACCGGTGGCGACACCGAACCACAGTTGCTTGCCGAGCTGGCCCAGGTCAGCCGGGTTGAACGAAGTTTCACCGCCATCGACGTCAGCGCTCTGGAAGTTTTCCAGCGTGTCGTAGCCGGTAATCGAGGTGAGGCTGTAGCCATCATCGAGGTTCCATTCGAGGTTCAGTGCCGCGCCGCGGTGGTGCGTGCGCATGGTGGCCACCTCATTGTCGTTCCAGGCTGCTTTCGGGCTGAACCCGGGACGCAGGCCACTGGAACCCAGTTGAATGGCATTGGCGTAAAACACGTTCGGGTCAGAACCCTCCTGGTCGAAGCCGTGCAGTTTCAGCAGCATCGAGAAATCATCGGTCGGATTCGCTGCCACCTGCACACGGTAAGCAGTTTCCTCGTAGCCGCCGAAGTCGAAGCCTTCACCATTGACGATGTTGTCGATCCACTCGTCGCGCTGCTGGTGTTTGAGGGAAACGCGCATGGACAGCGTGTCGGAGAAGCCGAAATTGCTCGCGCCTTCGATGTTCATGGACCCGCGTGAACCATAGGAAAACCGGGTGTAACCGTCTTTCTCAGAAGTGGGCCGAACCGAAGTCACCACGATGGCGCCGGCGTTGGTGTTGCGGCCGAACAGCGAGCCTTGTGGGCCTTTCAGCACCTCGACCCGTTCGATGTCGAACAGGGGGACGCTGCGCAGCGTATTGTTTTCCAGGTAAATGTCGTCGAACACCATGGCCACGGGTTGGTTGGCGTTCACGTCGAAGTCAATGTTGCCCAGGCCGCGCAGATAGAAGCGGGGTTGTGTGCGGCCGTTGGAGGTCTCGATGTTCAGGCCCGGAACACGTGCGGCCAGGGCGCGGATGTCCTGCCCGCCGCCGAGATAATCATTGACGCTATCGCCGGAAACAGTGGAAACCGCCAGCGGCACGTCTGCGAGGGACTGTTCGCGCTTCTGAGCGGTCACCAGGACCTCTTCGAGCGCCAGATCCTGGGCATATGCACCGGACGCTGCGACGGCCGTCGAGATGGCCAGAATCAATGTTTTTTTCGTGACTGTGAAGGACATTATTGTTCTCCTGGGGAAGTGGCACGAATTATAGC
>JAHEFS010000190.1 GCA_024640045.1 Chromatiales bacterium
CGGTGATCGACCCGGGTCTCGAGTGGACTGTTGAGGCGCAGAAGCTGGTAAGCAAGAGCAAGAACACCCCGTTTGACGGCTGGAAGATGAAGGGTGCGGCCCTGCACACCATCGTCGGCGGTAAGGTGGCTTATTCTCGCAAATAACACATAAAATGTTTAAAAACAGGTTTTTAAAGAATGGTTGTTCACTCTAAACCGAGGAGTCAGGGATGCCCCGTCGTGATGATATCAAGAAAATTCTGATCATTGGCTCGGGTCCGATCATCATCGGCCAGGCATGTGAATTCGACTATTCCGGCACCCAGGCGTGCAAGGCTCTGCGCAAGCTCGGCTACCAGATCGTTCTGGTCAACTCCAACCCCGCAACGATTATGACCGACCCGGGAATGGCTGACGTCACTTATGTGGAGCCGCTCAACCTCGACACCCTGACGGAGATTATCGCCAAGGAACGTCCCGACGCCCTGCTGCCCAACCTTGGCGGGCAAACCGGGCTGAACCTGTCGACGGCCCTGGCGCGTGCCGGAGTCCTCGACAAGTATGGCGTGCGTGTGATCGGTGTGAACCTCGACGCCATCAAGCGCGGTGAGGACCGCGAGACCTTCAAGGAAACCATGACCCGCCTCGGCATCGAAATGCCGGCCAGCGAGATTGCCACGAATGTTGATCAGGCACGTCAGATCGTCGAACGCATCGGCCTGCCGGTGGTGATCCGGCCCGCCTACACCATGGGCGGAACCGGCGGCGGCTTTGCCTACAACATGGAAGAGTTCGAAGAACTTGCCAGCCGTGGCCTTTCGAGCAGTCCGGTCAGCCAGATCCTGGTCGAGGAGTCGGTGCTTGGCTGGGAAGAGCTCGAGCTTGAAGTCGTGCGTGACGCCAAAAACCAGAAAATCACCGTCTGTTTTATCGAGAACGTCGATGCCATGGGCGTGCACACCGGTGATTCCTACTGTACTGCACCGATGTTGACGATCAGCGAGGACCTGCAGCGGCGCCTGCAGGACTATTCCTACGCGATCGTTGATGCCATCGAAGTCATCGGCGGTACCAACGTGCAGTTCGCCCACGATCCACAGACCGGGCGGGTGGTGGTCATCGAAATCAACCCGCGCACGTCGCGCTCCTCGGCACTGGCCTCAAAGGCGACCGGTTTTCCCATTGCCCTGGTCTCCTCGATGCTGGCAGCCGGGCTTACGCTCGACGAAATCCCTTACTGGCGTGACGGTACACTCGACAAATACACCCCCTCCGGCGACTATGTGGTCGTCAAGTTCGCCCGCTGGGCGTTTGAAAAGTTCAGGGGGGCAAAAGACCAGCTCGGCACCCAGATGCGCGCTGTCGGTGAAGTCATGAGTATCGGCAAGAACTATAAGGAGGCTCTGCAGAAGGCGATCCGCTCATTGGAGAACGGCCGTCACGGGCTCGGTTTTGCTCGCGATTATCACCGGAAATCCCTCGATGAGCTGATGGACCTGCTGGTCGTGCCGACCAGTGAACGCCAGTTTATTCTTTATGAAGCCCTGCGCAAGGGCGCCGACATCGACGCTCTCTACAAACGCACCCATATCAAACCCTGGTTCCTGTCACAGATGAGAGAACTGGTCGAGCTTGAGGAGCAGCTTCTGACCTATCAGGGCCATTTACCACCGGACGAACTCTTCCTCCAGGCAAAAAAAGACGGCTTTGCCGACAAATACCTGGCGCAGATCCTCGGCCTTTCGGAGCGGTCCTTGCGCGAGCAGCGCCTGGCACTCGGTTTGGCCGAATCATGGGAGCCGGTGCCGGTCAGCGGCGTTGAGGATGCTGCCTATTACTTCTCCACCTACAACGCTCCCGACCGGACGATCGCCAGTGCCAGGCGAAAAGTCATGGTCCTGGGCGGCGGTCCGAACCGGATAGGGCAGGGGATCGAATTCGACTACTGCTGCGTGCATACGGCCATGGCCCTGCGCGAGGCGGGTTATGAAACGATTATGGTCAATTGCAACCCCGAAACCGTCTCCACCGATTACGATACGTCGGACAAACTTTATTTCGAGCCGCTCACGGTCGAGGATGTGCTCTCCATCTATCACAAGGAGCAGCCGGTGGGCGTGGTCGTCCAGTTCGGCGGCCAGACGCCACTGAATATCGCTGCGGAACTGCAGGCGGCCGGCGTGAAAATCCTCGGTACCAGCCCCGAAACCATCGACATGGCCGAAGATCGCGAGCAGTTCAATGCCATGATGCAGAAACTGGGGGTCCCGCAGCCCGAATCCGGGATGGCCAGCAGCCTGGAACAGGCCCTTGCCATCGCGTCGCGCATAGGCTACCCGCTGATGGTGCGCCCCTCCTACGTGCTCGGCGGTCGTGCCATGGAAGTTGTGTACGATGAGGGCATGTTGCGCGAGTACGTGCAGAAAGCCGTCGACGTCAGCCCGCAGCGGCCGATCCTGATCGACAGGTTCCTCGACAATGCCATCGAAGCGGAAGCAGATGCCGTCTGCGACGGTGTCGATGCCTTTGTGCCGGCTGTCATGGAGCACATCGAGATGGCCGGGGTCCACTCGGGCGACTCGGCCTGCGTCATCCCGCCGGTCAACATCCCGCAGCGGCACCTTGACACCATCGAGGAGTACACGCGCCGCATCGCGGTCGAAATGGGCGTCGTCGGCCTGATGAACATCCAGTATGCGATCTACCAGGACCAGGTCTACATCCTCGAGGCCAATCCGCGAGCCAGCCGGACCGTTCCACTGGTCTCCAAAGTTTGCAACATTCCCATGGCACGCCTGGCGGTCCAGGTGATGCTTGGCGAACGGCTCGCAAACATGAACCTGGTGCGCAAGGTCATCCCGCACTTCGGGGTCAAGGAAGCGGTCTTTCCGTTCTACATGTTCCCGGAGGTTGACCCTGTACTCGGGCCCGAAATGCGCTCCACCGGCGAAGTTCTCGGCCTGGCGGACAGCTACGGGAGGGCCTTCTTCAAGGCCCAGGAAGGTACGGGGACCGTATTGCCCAAATCGGGTGCTGTGCTGATCACTGTGGCCGAACAGGACCGTGCCGGCGGTCTCGAGGCGGCCAGGAAGTTTTCCCGGATCGGCTTCAGCATTTTCGCAACCGCAGGGACGCATGCCTATCTCGGCGAGCACGGTGTGCCTGCCACGCTGATCCTGAAAATGCATGAAGGGCGGCCCAACATCGCCGATGCCATCAAGAACGGAGAAATCCAACTGGTCGTCAACACCCCGATCGGCCGGCTCAGTATTCACGACGATTCCTATATCCGCAAGGCCGCAATCAAGTACAAGGTCCCCTATATCACCACCACGGCGGCGGCCGTCGCCGCTGCCGAAGGAATTGCCGCCTGCCAGCAAAACGGTAAAGGTCATGTTCGCAGCCTTCAGGAGTACCACGCACTACTGTAAATATCATCTGCCGGGCGGGCCGGCTTTTGCCGAAAGAGTTGGGCCTTCGACTGAAACGACAGCTGATATGCAAGACACAGCAAGGGAGTTGAAAATTATGAGAGCAGCATTGGCTCTGGCAGATGGCAGAGTTTTTTATGGCCAGGCAATCGGCGCTCCGGGAGAGATCTCCGGCGAGGTTGTCTTCAATACCAGCATGACCGGTTACCAGGAGATCCTGACCGATCCGTCCTACCGCGGTGAGATCGTCACCATGACCTATCCTCTGATCGGCAACTACGGCATCAACCGGGAAGACGTGGAGTCTTCCCGACCACACCTGGCCGGGTTTGTGGTGAAGGAAGCCTGCGACCTGCCGAGCAACTGGCGTTGCCAACTGTCCCTCG
>JAHEFS010000191.1 GCA_024640045.1 Chromatiales bacterium
AACCGTGGACGCGGTTGTAGCCGACCTTCAGCCCGGCGATGCCACTTTCTTCACGCTGGCGCTGCTCGTACTCAAGCAAAAACTCACCCGCGTTTTCCGATAGTTTGCGGAGTTGGTCGAGTTCCGGGTCGTGGCCCTCCTTGATGACGCCGCCATTGCGCAGCAAGACCGGAGGTTCTTCCACAATGCCTTTTTCCAGCAAATCGTGCACTTGAGGAAACTCACCGATCGCTTCGGCCATGTCCCGAAGCTCATCCCGGCCGGCTTCCTGGCAGTCCGATCTCAAGTGGGGCAGGCAACCCAGGGCCGAACGCAGGGTGGAAAGGTCGCGTGGCCGCGCGGAGCCGAGTGCGACTCGCGCCAGGATGCGCTCGACGTCGCCAACTCCTCGCAAACGTTCGCGCAAGGAAAGGTGTACCCCGCTTTCCATCAGTGCGCCAATCGTGCGATGCCGTTGGTCGAGGCGGCTGCGGTCGCGCATCGGATCCGCAATCCAGCGCCGGAGCAAGCGCCCGCCCATCGGTGTGATCGTGCTGTCCATGACACCGACCAGCGTGTGTTCGTGCTGTCCCTGTGGGTGCGAGAGTAATTCCAGGTTGCGCCGGGTCACGGCGTCGATGTGCAGATGGTCGCCCGGCCGTTCCAGCTTAAGGCTGCGCAGGTGGGGGAGGGCGGAGCGTTGGGTATCCTGCACGTACTGAAGCAGGGCGCCTGCGGCGCAAATCGCAGTATCGCCATCCTCGAGCCCGAAGCCGGACAAGTCGCGTGTGCCGAATTGCTCATTCAGCAAACGGCCTGCCGATTCAGCATCGAAATGCCAGGGTGGGCGCATCCGCGCCTGCTTGTCCAGGGAAGGCAGGCCCAGCAAGGGCGAGTCTTCGGACAAAAGAAGTTCGGCTGGCTGCAGGCGCTCGAGTTGTGCCTCCAGGTCTGCCTGGTCGCGCAGATTCCTGACCCGGAAGCGCCCGGCCGAAAGGTCCAGCCAGGCCATCGCCAGGCTATCGCGACGGGTTGCGACGGCCGCCAGCAGGTTGTCCTGGCGTTCCACCAGCAGGGCCTCGTCGGTCACAGTGCCGGGTGTCACCACGCGCACGACTTCACGCTCGACCGGACCTTTGGCGGTGGCTGGATCACCCACCTGTTCACAGATTGCTACAGACTCACCCTTGCGCAGCAGCCGCGCCAGGTAGTTTTCCACGGCGTGATGCGGCACGCCGGCCATCGGAATCGGTGCACCATTGGATTCACCCCGGGTCGTCAGGGTAATATCCAGCAACCTGGCAGCACGGCGCGCGTCCTCATAGAACAGTTCGTAGAAATCACCCATCCGGAACAGCAGCAGGACATCGGAATAGTCTGCCTTGATCCGCAGATATTGCTGCATCAGGGGCGTGTGTCCAGTGGGGGTGGCAGCGGCAGTGGTCGACATCCGGGGGAGTGTAACTGAATGCTGTCTTGCAGTGAAAACCGGCCTTGTCATACGGGGCCTGAACAGGAGTAAAGGCGTGACTGACGTGTCTGATATCCGCTTGTCCCGGGCTGCGAAGAACCTGGCCGAAGTGCTGGTCGATCGTGGATGGACCATGGCGACTGCCGAATCCTGCACCGGCGGTTGGATCGCCAAGACCTGTACCGACCTGGCCGGCAGTTCGCGCTGGTTCGACCGGGGTTTCGTTTCCTACAGCTACTCCGCCAAGGAAGAGCAGTTGGGTGTGATCCGGGCGGACCTCGAGGTCCACGGAGCTGTCAGCGAGCAGATCGCCGCACAGATGGCCCTGGGGGCCCGTTCGCGCAGTGGTGCGGATCTGACCCTGGCGGCCACAGGTATCGCCGGCCCTGGCGGGGGCTTGCCCGGAAAACCCGTAGGACTGGTTTGTTTCGGCTGGTCTATACGCGGCGGTATCCTGGCCAGCGACCATCAGGTGTTCGAGGGGGACCGGGAACAGGTTCGCCGCCAGACCGTGTTGTATGCACTCGAGCGTGCCCTGGATGAACTGCCCGACTGACATTGTTCGATTGTTCTTTGCCTTGATCCCGCCGGTGGAGGTCAGGCGCGAGTTGAGCCAGCGGCAGCGCCAGATGAACCTGCAGGCTCGCCCGGTAGCAGAAGACCTTTTTCACATTACCCTGGTTTTTTTGGGTGAGGTTGAGCGGTTGCGACTGCCCGCTGTGCTGAGTATTGGTTCCGGATTCAGTCTTACTGGCTGCACCTTACTCCTGGATCGCCTGGGTTGTTTTGAAAAAGCCAGGGTGGCATGGCTGGGCCCGTTTAAGCCGACGGCCGAACTGGTGTCTTTTCAGGAGCGCCTGGTCAGCGCCCTAGCCGCGAAGGGCTTCAGTCCCGATGAAAAGCCCTGGAAACCCCACGTAACGCTTTATCGTGATTTGAGAAAGCCTTGTTCTACCATGCGGGTCAAGCCGGTGGGCTGGCGGGTGGAATCTTTCAGCCTGGTGCAGTCCACGTTGACGAAGGCAGGCCCGGTATACCGGGTCCTGGACGAATGGGCCGCCCGAGATTGAGGATATTTCCGCGCCGGGGCGTGCGGAAAATGCGCTAGCACGGGGTTCCCTCTTAATGCCTTCCAGTGGCTATGTCATAATGCCGGCCAGCCGGCGAAACCCGAATAAATTTTCAGGAGAGGAAAGTGGACGATAATCGAAAACAGGCTCTGTCAGCGGCGCTGACCCAGATCGAACGCCAGTTCGGAAAAGGCGCGATCATGCGCATGGGAGACGGCTCTACGGCACTGGATGTCGAGTCCATTCCGACGGGTTCACTGGGGCTCGATATCGCTCTGGGCATCGGGGGTTTACCGCGGGGCCGGGTGGTCGAGGTTTACGGCCCGGAGTCAAGCGGCAAAACGACACTCGCGTTGCAGGTCGTGGCTGAGGCCCAAAAGATGGGCGGCACGGCTGCCTTCGTCGATGCTGAACATGCTCTGGATCCGCAGTATGCCGAGAAGTTGGGTGTAAACGTGGAAGACCTGCTGGTCTCCCAGCCCGATACCGGGGAACAGGCGCTGGAAATCACCGATATGCTGGTCCGCTCCGGCGCGGTTGATATCGTGGTCGTCGACTCGGTTGCAGCGTTGACGCCGAAAGCGGAAATCGAGGGTGAAATGGGCGATACCCACGTTGGGCTGCAGGCGCGTCTGATGTCACAGGCCTTGCGTAAGCTCACGGGTAACATCAAGCGGTCCGGCTGCATGGTCATTTTCATCAACCAGATCAGAATGAAGATCGGCGTGATGTTTGGCAGCCCGGAGACCACTTCAGGCGGCAACGCCCTCAAGTTCTATGCTTCCGTCCGCCTGGATATCCGCCGTATTGGCGCCGTCAAGAAAGGCGAAGAAGTGACCGGTAACCAGACCCGAGTCAAGGTCGTGAAAAACAAGATGGCTCCGCCGTTCAAACAGGCTGAGTTTGAAATTCTTTACGGTGAGGGTATCTCCAAACTTGGGGAATTGATCGACCTGGGCGTCGCCAATGGCCTGGTGAGCAAGTCCGGTTCCTGGTACGGCTACAAGGATGACCGGATTGGCCAGGGCAAGGAAAATGCCCGCCAATTTTTGCGCGAACATCCGGAAATTGCGGAAGAAATCGAGACCTCGTTGCGGGCCGTGTTATTGCCTGAAAAGACCAAGCCTCAGAAGGCGGTTGTCGAAGAATAGGCCATGCTTGAGGATAACTCGCCCGAGAGTGCGGACCTGCGGGAAGCACGTGCGGCGGCGATGAATTACCTGGCCCGGCGCGAGCATTCGTGCCGGGAACTCGAAA
>JAHEFS010000074.1 GCA_024640045.1 Chromatiales bacterium
TGACACGAAACCATCTTGCATTCCCCAGTCCCTAGTCCCCAGTCCCTAGTCCCTAGTCACCAGTCCCTAGTCCCTAGTCCTGATACCCAAACCGCTCCAGGCTGCGCTCGGAATGGGTCCAGTCCTTGCTCACTTTGACCCAGGTCTGCAGGAATACCTTTTGGTCGAACAACTCTTCCATGGAGCGGCGTGCCCGGCTGCCAATCTGCTTGAGCGCCGCCCCCCCCTTTCCGATCACGATCTGCTTCTGGCTGTCCCGCTCCACCCAGATGATGGCCGCGATGCGCAAAAGCCCCCCTTCCCGCTTGAACTGCTCGATCTCCACGGTCAGCGCATAGGGCAATTCCTGGTGCAAACGCTCAGTCAGCGCTTCCCGGATCAATTCAGCCGCCAGGAACCGTTCGCTACGATCTGTGATCTGGTCTTCATCGAAATAGGGGCGCGAAAACGGCAGCTTTTTCAACACCATGGCTTCCAGGTCTTTGACACCGTCACCGCGCGTGGCCGAGACCATCAGCACTTCCTCGAGTTCCTCGGGCACGATCTGCTCGGCCACGAATGAGAGCAAGGCTGCGCGGTCGCTCAATGTATCGATCTTGTTAATGACCAGCACCAGGGGCACCTGTGCGGCTCGCAGGCCCTTCAGGATCGCTCGGTCCTGATTCGACCAGCGCCCTGCTTCGACCAAGAACAGGGCGAGGTCGACGTCGCGGAACGTGGCCTGCGCCACCCGGTTCATGTACCGGTTCAGAGCCTTCCCGCTGGAGCGATGAATGCCCGGGGTATCGAGGTATACCACCTGGCCGGCATCCGTCGTTTTAATACCCATGATGCGCTGGCGGGTTGTTTGCGGCTTGGCCGTAACGATACTCAGCTTCTGCCCCAGGATTCGGTTGAGCAGCGTCGACTTGCCGACATTCGGACGGCCGATGATCGCAACGTACCCGAAGCGGTAGTCCTTCGGTGTGCTTGGTTCAGTCGGTGTAGTTGATTCAGTCATTGAGTGCCTTCAGGATTTTTTGCGCCGCAGATTGCTCGGCCTTGCGCCGGCTGGCCCCCTGGGCCTCAACTTTCTCGGCAGAGTCTGGCAGCCGGCAAGTCACGTAAAATCGTTTGGCATGTTCGGCTCCCTCCTCTCTGATGAGAGTGTACTCCGGCAAGGGCCGACCCCGCGCCTGCATCCATTCCTGTAAACGGGTCTTGGGGTCTTTGAGTTCTTCGGCATCCGGCAGCCCCAAGATCACCGGGTCGCAAATGTGGTGAATGACGTCGCGGCAGGCCTCGAACCCGCCGTCCAGGTAAATGGCGCCGAACAGCGCTTCCAGTGCGTCCGCGAGAATGGATTGACGCTTGAAGCCTCCGGACTTCAGCTCCCCTTCGCCCATGATCAGGTGATCACCCAGTTTCAGATTGCTGGCCAGGCGCGCCAGCGTATCGCCCCGCACCACCCGGGAGCGCAGCCGGCTGAGATCGCCTTCGCTGTTTGTCGGTCTGAGGTCGAACAGGCGGCTGGCGACGACAAAGTTCAGAATGCTGTCACCCAGGAACTCCAGGCGCTCGTAATTCAACTGGCCGCGGCTGCGGTGCGTCAATGCTTCCTGCAAAAGGGCAGGATCCCTGAACGTATAAGGAACGCCAGGGAGGTTCATCAATTCTGCAATCGCACCATTTTGTCGAAATGGGCGATGACATCAAGGTTGCCAATGAGCGGCTCGCGGCGCTCATAAACAATTCTTACATGCACGCCATTTTTGCGCACCACCGTGATGTTTTCGTTCTTGATCGTTCCTTCCGTTCCGCTCACGAACAGGTTGGCATAGACCTTGGCCCTGACATCATAGGGCGACATCCTGGCACTCCCCCGCGTCGAGGCCACCGAGTTCATGGCGTTGACCACCGCAAAATACTCGTAGTAAATGGGCCAGATGCGCATCGCGATAAATGAGGTAAATACCACCAGCGAGAGCACGATAATAAACCCGATGATGCTCAGTCCTTGCTGATTCCGGAGATTCCGAATATTCATAAGTCCTTTTCCCAAGACATTGGCCGAGTGCCTATGATAGCCAAATTTCGGTCGGCTTCGGGGCGGATTTAGATTTGTTTGAGCTGCTTTCGCGGCCGGGAGGGTCTGTCAGTGGATGCCGCTGGCTACCCTCGACCAGTCGGCACAGCCCTTATCGAGATCAAAATTGAGCCAGATACCGACCGCTCGCCCGACCAGGTTTTCCTCGGGGACGAAACCCCATTCACGGCTGTCGTTGCTGCGATCCCGGTTGTCGCCCATCATGAAGTAATGCCCTTCGGGGACGACCCACTGGCCGTTGCGTGACCGGGCAGTCTCGTGCAGCAGGATGTCGTGCTGGAGGGTGCCCAGTTGTTCCTGCAATCGCCGCGCGTCGACTCTCGGCGTGGTGCATTTGAGGTCACGGGTGGTGAATTCGGTCTTGCCCGAGGTTTCCACGCGCTCACCATTGACGAACAACTCCTTGTCCCGGTAGGTGATGGTGTCACCGGGCAAACCGATCACGCGTTTGATGAAATTAACGCTGTCATCGACCGGGTAGCGGAACACCGCCACATCCCCGCGCTGGGGCTCACCGATGGCCACAAATTTCTTATTCAGAACGGGCACGCGCAAGCCGTAAGCATATTTATTGACGACGATAAAATCGCCAATCAGCAAGGTCGGAATCATCGAACCGGAAGGAATTTTGAATGGCTCGAACAGGAATGACCGGAAAATCAACACGATGAGCAAAACCGGGAACAGGGAGCGTGCGTACTCGACGGCCACTGGTTCGCGGTACGCCTGGACTTTTTCCTGCACAGCCCGGTCCATACGGCGCTGGCGGAACAACAGGCTGTCAGCCAGCCAGATCAGCCCCGAAAGCAGGGTCAGCACCACCAGCACCAATGCAAAGTCGATATTCATTCACAGTTTCCCGTAATCTTGATTGTGCTCATGCGCGAGCGCTCATTTCTTGCTGTCCGGTTGCAATACCGCCAGGAAGGCTTCCTGGGGAATCTCCACGCGGCCCACCTGTTTCATCCGCTTCTTGCCTGCCTTCTGCTTTTCCAGCAATTTACGTTTGCGGGTCGCGTCACCGCCGTAGCACTTCGCCGTCACGTTTTTCCGCAGCGCCTTGACCGTCGTTCTCGCCACGACCTGCGATCCGATCGCTGCCTGGATAGCGATGTCGAACATCTGTCTCGGGATCAGTTCTTTCATACGGACGGCGAGATCCCGCCCCCGCCGTTGGGACTGGTCACGATGCACGATCAGCGACAAGGCATCAACCCGCTCGCCGTTAATCAATACATCGACACGCACGAACGGCCCAGGTTCAAATCGTTTGAAATGGTAATCGAATGAGGCATAGCCCCGGCTGACCGACTTCAGCTTGTCAAAGAAGTCGAGCACCACTTCGGACAGCGGCAGTTCATACTTGATCGATACCTGGTTGCCAAGAAAATGCAGGCCCTTCTGGTGTCCTCGTTTCTCCTCACACAGCCCGATGACCGCGCCCACATAGTCCTGCGGCACCAGGATGTTGGCCTCGATCACTGGCTCGCGAATCTCCGCTACTTCGTTGCTTTCGGGGAGCTTGGCCGGGTTTTCCAGGTTAACCAACTCACCGCTGGTCAGTTGTATTTCGTAGATTACCGAGGGCGCCGTGGTGACCAGATCCACGTTGTACTCACGCTCCAGTCGTTCCTGGACGATGTCCATGTGCAGCAGCCCGAGAAACCCGCAGCGAAATCCAAACCCCAGGGCCTCGGAGGTTTCGGGCTCGAAATGCAGGGCTGCGTCATTCAGTTGGAGTTTGTCCAGCGCATCGCGTAAATCGGGGTAATTTTCCGAGTCGGTTGGGTACAGCCCGGCGAACACGCGGGGCTGCAGCATTTTGAACCCCGGCAGCGCCTTGTCCGCCGGCTCTTTTACCGTGGTGATGGTATCGCCCACCGGTGCACCGTGGACTTCCTTGATGCCCGCCACCAGGAAACCGACCTCGCCTGCACTCAGACGGTCCCGCAGCACGCGCTTGGGTGTAAAAACACCCAGCTGTTCGACCTGGTGCTGGTCACCCGAAGACATGATCTTGATTTTTTCCCGGCGCGAAACGCTGCCGTCAACGACCCGGACCAGGGACACGACCCCGAGGTAATTGTCGAACCACGAGTCCACGATCAACGCCTTGAGCGGCGCATCCCGGTCACCGGTCGGGTGCGGGATGCCCTGCACCAGCTGTTCGAGTACCGCAGGCACGCCGATGCCGGTCTTGGCGCTCACTTCCAGCGCGTTCACGGCCTCGATGCCGATGATGTCCTCGATCTCCTGCTTAACACGTTGCGGCTCGGCCGATGGCAAATCGATCTTGTTGAGAACCGGCAATACCTCCAGCCCCAGCTCTACCGCCGTGTAGCAATTCGCCACACTTTGCGCTTCAACACCCTGTGCCGCATCGACGACGAGCAGAGCCCCTTCACAAGCGGCCAACGAACGTGATACTTCGTAGGAGAAATCGACGTGTCCGGGTGTGTCGATAAAGTTGAGTTGGTAGGTCTCGCCGTTGCCAGCAACATAATCCAGGGTGACACTCTGGGCCTTGATCGTGATGCCACGCTCGCGCTCCAGGTCCATGGAGTCGAGCACCTGCTCGGCCATCTCCCGCTCAGTCAGCGCCCCGCAAATCTGAATGAAACGATCGGCCAGCGTGGACTTGCCGTGGTCCACGTGCGCGATGATGGAAAAATTCCGAATGTGTTTTTGATCCATGGCCTTAAAAAGCCACCTGCCCCAAACGGAGCAGGTGGCTTATGAAAACGCGCATTATAGCGCAGGCAGCAGGGTATCCCGCCAGCCTGGTCTATTCCGCTTCGTCGGCTTGGGGGGTGTAGGCAATGAAACTGGTCGTGCCATTCCGCCAGATCCGCAGCGCTACGGCCTTGCCGGCTTCTACAGTTTCTATCGCATCTTCGAAATCCACCATGCCCGTGATGACCTGGTTATTGATCATGAGGAGGACATCGCCCGGGCGCAGACCCGCCCGCCAGGCGGCATCGCTCTCGACTTCCGTCACCAGCACGCCGCCTTCGGGATCACCCAACTGCCGCCGCTGTTCCGGCTCGATGCTCTCGACACCCAGTCCCAGCACATTGCTGCTGCTGGCGCCGCCATCGGCTTCCCCGCCAGCGGCCGCGATATCGGTCGGCAAGGCATCCAGCACCACGTCGAATACCTTTTCATTGCCTTCTCTGCTCACCAGCACGGTCGCGTCGGTGCCCGGCGGGTTGGCGCCGACCAGCGGCGGCAACTCGTTCCAGGTTTCCAGCTTGACACCATTGAACTCGAGGATCACATCACCGGGCTTGATGCCAGCACGATCTGCAGCCCCTTCCGGCGTCACGTCGTTCACCATGGCGCCCACGGGCCGCTCAAGGCCCAGCGCTTCGGCCAATTCACGAGTGACTGCACCGACGACCACGCCCAGCAACCCGCGCTGCACGGTCCCTGTTTCACGAAGCTGGCGCACCGCACTGGCCGCCACCTCGATCGGGATGGAGAACGACAGGCCGATGTACCCGCCACTGGAGGAGAGGATCCAGGAATTGATCCCCACGACTTCCCCGTCCATATTGAGTAGCGGACCGCCCGAGTTCCCCTGGTTGATAGCCACGTCGGTCTGAATGAAGGGCACGTACTGCTGTGCATTATTGCTCCGCCCCTTGGCGCTCACGATGCCAGAGGTAATGCTCTGTTCAAAATTGAACGGTGAACCGATGGCGGCCACCCACTCACCGGGTTTCAGCGCATCCGAATCCCCGAACTTCAGGGTCGGCAGACTTTTTTCATCGATCTTGAGGAGGGCGACATCACTGAGTTCGTCCGAACCGATCAACTCGGCTTCATACTCCCGTCGATCCGCCAGCCTGACGATAATCTGGTCGGCATCCTCGATCACGTGATGATTGGTGACGATGTACCCATCCGATTCGATGATGAAGCCGGAGCCGGCACCGACGCGGTCCGGACGACCAAACCTGGGGTCATTGGGCGTGTCGAAAAACCGCCGGAAGAAGTCCGGCATATCCTCACCCTCGTGATAGCGCTCCTGGTCGCCTTCCTGGCGCGGCCTGGCCCGGTTTCCGAACTGGGTCACCCGGATATTCACTACCGCGGGGCCGGCTGTCTCCATCAGTTCCGTGAAATCCGGCAAACCGCTGACTTTCGCCATGGCCGGCAGGCTGATGAAAGCCAGGGCGAGACTCACGAAAATTACTTGTATTGTCTTTTTCACAGTACTACCTCATTGATAAACAAATTCTGCTCGTGCATGACACTGTCAGCTGGCACAGTCTTTACCGCACCCTGCCGTGGTGGCCGGGCCTTTCAGCATCACCAGGTCCTGCATCACGTCCGACGGGCGGCGAACAAGCGGTAGGCGCAGGGCAATCGCGCTGCCCGCGATCAATCCGGCCAATGTCGCCAAATCGGTCACGCCCGGGCCCGTTCCAGCCATGCTACTGATGTAGTGGCAGACCCAGGCAACCGCAAGCCCGACCAGTATCGGCAAGGCATACAAAGCCATGGTCAGCCGCAGAAAAACAGATTCCTGGATACCGAGCGACACAGCCTGACCAACCGGCAAGTCTTGCGGGTTGTCCAGTTCCAGTTCCAGTGGCTGGCGCTTCAACAAGCGCCCAAACAGACCAGCCCCACAGCCGCGACCCGCATCGCAAGCGCTGCAACCACCCTGCGGACCGATCACAACCCACGCCTTGCCGGGTTCGGCGCGCACGACCCTGCCCTGCTGCTCGATCATTCCGAAAGTCGTTTCACGATGGCCAGGTGCCTAGCGCGCGTCCGCTGGCATCCTGAAAGCGTCTCCGATGGCCTGGACCGTCGCGGCCGGAACTTCACCGATCACGGTCAACTGGCGATCACCCAGGTTACGGGTAAAGGCATTGGCGGTACCAATGCGGTTGAAACCAGCGCCCATCAGTGCGTGACCTGTGTTCGATTCAATATAAACCGACACCGAGGCCAGCCCATCGCTGTAAACGAGGTGTTCGAAGACACTTTCACCGTCGCTCTGATGACGATGCGTCGCCAAACGGAACCCAGGCGGCAGCGACTCTGGCTGCCACTCTGGCAGCGCACGCGTCTTGACCTGGTGGGAAGGCATGATGCTGGCCAACCGGGTGAAAGCCTCTGGTGGGGTGTCTGATTCGAGTTCACGCAGATCCACTTCCTCGCCCAACCGCATGTCGGTAAAAACCAGCTTGGCCAGTGCGTTCTTTGCAGTGTCGAACAAGACCCACTTCAGCAGCAAGCCCGTAGACGATTCCAGCCACAGATCATAGCCGTAGCGGAATTCATCGTCCGGAACGATGGTGACCCGCCGGGCCATCTGCCCGGCCACCCGCGCAGTGCCGCCGGTTTCGAAGCGATAGGTCCCCGCGTCACCGGACAGGTCTTCGAACGGGAACTCCGGAAAAATGGCGCCACTGACCATGGCATCCTGCATGACCGACTGGTCGTCGCTGAGCACACAGCGTACGCCCTCGCTGTCGCGAATGATTTCTCTTTTTGGCCCGGTGACCGAATACAGCCTTTCGCGCACACCGCCGTCATCGACGACGTGGGTAATCCGCATCGTCTCCACCAGATCTCCGCGTACATACACGAATGTTCCCTGGTAGTTCAGATGATTCATCGCGGCGGCCATTCGCTCCAGCCAGTGATGAGCCGTATCCGAATCGCCGGCTGATGCCGCAAAACTGGTGGTGCACAGCACCAGGGGCAGCAAGCTGCGCCAGGCTCGAATCATTTCCCGGAATCTGCCCCGGCTTCAGCTGCTGCCTGAGCCTCTTGGGGTGGGGAATCCTCGGTTACGTCAGTAGTAGCTTGTGTTCCGGCTGAAATAATGGGAACGAAGGAAACGAACCCCTGGCGGCCCGTCGAGCCGGCCAACTGGTTGTGTCTCAACAGGTAGGAATTCAGGCGGCGATCCACTTCCCGCTGGTCAGCCGAATAGCTGGCTGGCTGGGTCACAGGGACCGCCGGTAAAGTGTTTGGACTGGTGAAAGAAGCCACCGGGCTGATCCCCGGTTCAACCGGTGAGTCGACCGCGCCCGGTCGCACCAGGGTAATCGCCACCAGCGCCACCGAGGCCGCTATGGCCAACCCCGACAGCGGCTTGAGCCATGCGCGCGAAGTTGGCGCAGACGTGTCGGCCGCTTCATTTTCCAGCGCCGACCGAACCCGTTCGCCAAAATCCGGCGTGGCTCTGCCTTTACCAGGCTGACGCAGGCAATCACGGATCAGGTGATAGCGTTTCCAGGCAGCGCAGAGTTCGTCATCTGAACTCAACCTGCGTGTCATGAATAAACCCGTCTCGCGGGACAATTCACCATCCATCAAGCTGGAAAGGTGTTCGAATGATTCCTTAGTCATGGGTAAACCTGTGCCTTATATGAAGCAAAAATGCACGCCTCGGAGTTATTGACCATCAACCAGGGGTTTAAGTTTCTCATCGATCGCTTCTCGAGCACGAAAAATTCGCGAGCGAACAGTACCGATCGGGCATTCCATGGTGGTGGCGATCTCTTCGTAGCTCATACCCTCTATTTCGCGCAGCACGATCGCCGTGCGAAGATCCTCTGGTAAAGCCGCGATGGTGTCATAAACTGTTTTTTCAATTTCCTCTCTCAACAGCTCGTTCTCAGGCGTGCTGCGTTCCTTGAGAGGACTGTCGATGTCGTACTGTTCGGCATCGGCTGCGTCAATATCACTTGCAGGGGGGCGCCGATTTCGGGCCACCAGCCAGTTCTTGGCGGTATTGATCGCAATTCGGTACAGCCACGTGTAAAAGGCGCTGTCGCCCCGGAATTTGCCGATGGCCCGGTATGCCTTGATGAACGCTTCCTGGGCAACATCCAGGGCTTCGGAGGGATCCGAAACGTAACGCATGATCAGGCTGACAATGCGGTGCTGGTATTTTTGGATAAGCAAATCGAAAGCACGCTTGTCGCCTTTCTGGACGCGCTCGACCAGCAACTGGTCCACCTGGGCTTCACCCACTGAACCGTTCTTGCTGGCCTTCTGGCCTGTCTCGATTGCCGATGTCGAGTCCGTCATGCCCGCATTCATGGCCTCTGTCTGAAGGATTGCAAGATTGGCTGCCACCCTGGTTAAAACTCCAGTGTTGAGGATAACACGATCATGGGCTTTTTCCGTCCAAACCGCACCCGCACCGAGTGCTCTCGAAAGGCTCTGACCCTGTCAATTCGCGGGAGTTCCATGATGCACCCCGCTCCGCGCAATGCGATAATGCGCGTCTGCTGAATCAGCCCAATCAAAACCCACGGGACGTACATGGAAATTCTTAAAGATCTTAAGCTCGAACAGAACAACCCCGGCGCCTATTTCGGAAACGGTGAGTGGTCCGCCACCACGGACTCCGGCCTGATCCACGCCGTGAACCCGGCCACTGGCGGCACCATTGCACACGTGCACTCCGCCTCGACTGAAGACTACGAACGAGTCATTGACACTGCGCGCGCGGTTTTCGAGGAATGGCGACAAGTCCCGGCGCCAGTGCGCGGAGAAGCCGTGCGCCTGTGCACCGAAGCCTTGCGGCGCCACAAGGACGCACTCGGCAGCCTGGTCAGCCTGGAAATGGGCAAGATCAAGGCTGAAGGCGACGGCGAAGTCCAGGAAATGATCGATATCGGTGATTTCGCCGTGGGCCAGTCGCGCATGCTGTATGGCAAGACCATGCACTCGGAGCGACCCCTGCATCGGATGTACGAGCAGTGGCACCCACTCGGCATCGTCGGAGTGATCTCTGCATTCAATTTCCCCGTGGCGGTCTGGGCATGGAACGCATTCATTGCCGCCATCTGCGGTAACGTCACGGTCTGGAAGCCCTCGCCGAAAGGCGCTTTGTGCGCACTGGCCACTCAAAAAATCTGCAACGAGGCGCTGGCAGAAGGCGGCTTTCCCCCTATCTTCCTGAGTTTCATGGAGCACGGCCACGAACTGGCCGAGCGCTTCGTGGCGGACAAGCGAGTCGACCTGATGTCATTCACCGGTTCCTGCGCAGTGGGCCGTGAAGTAGGCGCCAAGGTTGCAGCACGCATGGGCCGCAGCCTGCTGGAACTGGGCGGCAACAATGCCATCATCCTGGATGCGACCGCTGACCTGAAGCTGGCGGTTCCCGGAATCGTCTTCGGCGCCGTGGGTACCGCCGGCCAGCGCTGCACCTCGACCCGGCGTCTGTTCGTCCACGAGTCGATCATGGATGAAGTTACCCACACCCTGGTCAATGCTTACCAGCAGGTGCGCATCGGCGATCCGCTGGACAGTCAAACCCTGATGGGCCCGCTGACCGACGACAACTCCGTAAAACGCTTCGAGGCTGCAGTGGCCGCGGCCGTCGAAGCGGGTGGGAAGGTTCTGACGGGCGGTAAACGCATCGATCGACCGGGACATTTCGTCCAGCCCACCATCATCAAGGCTGAGAATGACTGGGACATCGTCCAGTCCGAGACCTTCGCCCCGATCCTGTACGTCATTCCTTTTGGCGAATTGGACGAAGCCATCGCGATGCAGAATGGCGTCGCCCAGGGTCTGAGTTCGGCGATATTCACCAACGACCTGCGCAGCGCCGAACGTTTTCTGGCCACCGTGGGATCCGATTGCGGTATCGCCAACGTCAACATTGGCACCTCCGGCGCGGAAATCGGTGGCGCCTTTGGCGGTGAGAAAGAAACAGGCGGCGGGCGTGAATCAGGGTCGGACGCCTGGAAGGTCTACATGCGCCGGCAGACCAACACGATCAACTGGGGCAGCGACTTACCGCTGGCGCAGGGCATCAAGTTCGATCTTTGATGTACGGGCTGCTCCGTACAGCGCTGTTCCAGACTTCGCCGGAAACGGCCCACGAACTCGCGCTGGAAAGTCTGCGCCTGGCCCACACGTTTGGCGCCACCGGCCTGGTCTGCAAGGCCCAGTCTGACCCCGTCCAGGTGATGGGGCTGGACTTTCCCAACCGGGTGGGGTTGGCAGCCGGCATGGACAAGAACGGTGATTACATCGACGCGCTTGGCAGCCTGGGTTTCGGCTTTATCGAAATCGGAACCGTGACGCCGAGACCGCAGCCGGGTAACCCGAAACCCAGGGTGTTCCGGCTGGCCCGCGCTGAAGCCATGATCAATCGCCTGGGTTTCAACAACAAAGGCGTTGACCACCTGGTCAAGCGAGCTGCAGCAAGACGCTACAAGGGCGTGCTGGGTATCAATATCGGCAAGAACTTCGACACGCCCAACGAACGGGCGGTGGAGGATTACCTGGCCTGCTTCGACAAGGTGTACCCCCATGCCGATTACATCACCGTGAACATTTCCTCTCCCAATACCGTGGGCTTGCGCGACCTGCAAGGTGAAGCAGCCCTGCGCGGCCTGCTCGGCGCCCTGGCCGAGCGGCGGGAAACCCTGTCGACCGAACACCACCGCCGTGTGCCGATTGCCGTAAAAGTTGCACCCGACCTGGATGAACCCGGTATCGACAGCATAGCCCACGTGGTACCCGAGGCCGGCATGGATGCCGTCATCGCTACCAACACCACCATCGAACGGCCTGGGGTGGAAGGTTTGCAACATGCCGGTGAGACCGGGGGTCTGTCCGGCGGCCCACTCCGCGAAAAAGCCGATGCCGTGCTCGCCCGGTTGCGCCAGGCCCTGCCTGAGCGTGTTGCACTGATTGGTGTCGGCGGTATTACGCGAGGCGCGCATGCCGCCCACAAGATCGAGTTGGGCGCCGATCTCGTCCAGTTCTACACGGGTTTCGTCTATCGCGGGCCCGACCTGGTCACTGACTGCGTCAACGCCATGGTTGCGGCCAGGACAGCTGCGTGAGGCGGGCCGACGACGTTTCGCTCAGGCGGTACAACAGTTTCGGCGTGGAAGCGCGCGCGCGGGAGGTCGTTCAGCTGGACTCGCTCAGCGACCTGGAAGGCCTGAATTTCGATCCCGCATGCGATTTGGTCCTGGGCGGCGGCAGTAACCTGTTGCTCGCGAATGATATCGAAGGCACCGTCTTCCTGAACCGTATCAGGGGTATGCGTATTCTGAGCGACCGGGATGGCATCGCCACCGTCGAAGCGGCGGCCGGTGAAATCTGGCACTCACTGGTCCTGTGGAGCCTCGCGCACGGCCTGACCGGACTCGAGAATCTGTCTCTGATACCGGGCCTGGCCGGCGCTGCCCCCCTGCAAAACATCGGTGCCTACGGCGTCGAGCTTTCAGACGTCCTGGAAAGCGTCCAGGCCTGGGACTGGCAATCACGCGAACGGGTCGAGTTCAGCAATACCGACTGCCAGTTCGGCTATCGCGACAGCCGCTTTAAATCAGGGGATGCTGGCCGTTACCTGGTCACTGCGCTCCGCCTGCGGCTGTCCCGCCAGTTCGAACCGCGCCTGACCTATTCCGGCCTCGGCGAGCAGCTGGCCAAAATGGAAATCAGTTCACCCACGGCCCGGCAGGTCAGCCAGGCGGTGATCATGTTACGCAAGCGCAAGCTCCCGGATCCGGCGCTGGTCGGAAATGCGGGTAGTTTTTTCAAGAACCCACTGGTGACCTGCGAAGCCGCGGATTCGTTGCGCAGCCGTTTTCCGGATCTGCCGCTATTCGCAGTGGAAGGCCGCCATTGCAAGCTAGGCGCCGGCTGGATGATCGAGCACTGTGGCTGGAAGGGTTTTCGCGAAGGCGATGCCGGGGTTTCAGAGCGACACGCGCTGGTGCTGGTGAATCATGGACACGCTTCGGGTGGAGAAATCCTGGCCCTGGCCGACAAGGTATCGGAGTCGGTTTTTGAGACTTTCGGTGTCCGGCTGGAACCAGAACCGAGAATCATCAGGGGCTGAAGATTGGGGATTGGAAACCAGGAACTGGGGACTGGGGACCAGGGACTCGGGACCCGTGGAGCCGACAGTGGTCTCCGGGTTGGTCTCAGTCAAATTGTATTCTCATGGTTTGAGAGCTGGCCTGTTATGCTGAAGACATGAAAAAAGGCGCCGTACGCGATCTCAAACCCAGTCCGCTAGTGGTGGCGATATCCTCACGCGCCCTGTTCGACCTCGATGAGAGTCACCGTATCTACGAAGAGCGGGGTATAGAGGAGTACCGCACTTACCAGGTCAAGCGCGAAAACGACATCCTCAGGCCCGGTGTGGCTTTTCCGTTGGTCAAGAAACTGTTGCGCCTGAATGAGGACGCGGTCGAGCATCCTGGGGTCGAGGTCATCCTGATGT
>JAHEFS010000192.1 GCA_024640045.1 Chromatiales bacterium
CGGGAGGCGGTCGAGACCGCGCGGATGTCGGTGCTGGAACCCGGGGATGCCATCATCGTTCCCAGTATGTGGTGGCATCACATGGAGGCGCTGGGTGCTTTCAACGTACTCGTGAACTACTGGTGGCGCGGCTCGCCATCCTACATGGGTCCGCCTTTGAGCGTGTTGCAGCATGCGATACTGGGCCTCCGGGACCTGCCTGAGGCACAGAGAAAGCAGTGGCAGGCGTTGTTCGATTTTTACGTGTTCAATCCTGCACCGGAGAACTTTGAACACATTCCGCAAGCTGCGCGTGGGGTGCTGAATCCTATTGATGAGCCGACCGCGCGGCAGATTCGCAAAATGTTAAGAGAGAAACTGTTGTAGGCGGAACGTCCAATGTCATCAACGAAGATACAGAATGTCGTCGTCGTGGGCGGCGGCACCGCAGGCTGGACTGCAGCGGCCGCCATCGCGAAACTGATCGGCGCCAACCTGAACGTGGTCCTGGTGGAATCGGATGCCATAGGCACGGTTGGTGTCGGCGAGGCAACCATACCGCCTTTCAGAACCATGCATCGCCTGCTGAAGATCGATGAAGCAGAATTTCTGTCCAGGGTGCAGGGAACCTTCAAGCTGGCCATCCAGTTCGAAAACTGGCGGGCTGTCGGCCATGACTATATTCATTCCTTCGGCTTCACCGGTCAGGGCTGCTGGGCGGTGGGCTTCCAGGCCTTCTGGCTCAAAGCCAGGGCGCTCGGCTTTGCCGAAGACTATGGCCGCTACGCCCCGGAGCTGATGGCCGCGAAAGCAGGCAGGTTCGGTCTGCTGCAAAAGGATGCGCTGAGTTATGCCTACCATATCGATGCGACGGCCTATGCCGGGCTCTTGCGCGAGCAGGCTGAAAAGGACGGTGTAACCCGCATTGAGGGCAGGATCGTCGACGTCCGCCAGACCGAAGCCGGTGACATCTCTGACGTCGTCCTGGAATCAGGGCAGGTTGTGAAAGGCGACCTGTTTATCGACTGCAGCGGTTTTGTCAGCCTGTTGCTGGACAAGGCCCTGGGTACCGAATTCGAGGACTGGACTCACTGGCTGCCCTGCGATCGTGCTATCGCGGTTCAGACCACGCCGGTGGGTGAGCCCATTCCCTACACACGCTCGATTGCCAGGGAAAGCGGCTGGCAGTGGCGCATTCCGCTGCAGACCCGGGTCGGCAATGGCCTGGTCTACTGCAGTGAATTCATGAGTGACGACGAAGCCCGGGACAGCCTGCTGGCCAATCTCGAAGGTGAGACCATCACCGAACCCAGGGTGCTGCGCTTTCGCACCGGGCAGCGGGTGAAACACTGGAATCGCAACTGCGTCGGCCTGGGCCTGGCCGCGGGCTTCCTCGAACCACTGGAATCGACCAGCATTCACCTGATCCAGCGAGGCGTACTCCGGCTGATGCAGATGTTCCCCGCCGGCGGTATCACCGCGACGGACCGGGAAGAGTTCAATCGCCAGATGGACGCCGAGTTCCGCTATGTGCGCGACTTCATCATCCTGCACTACCATGTCACGGAACGAACGGATTCCGAGTTCTGGCGCCGCTGTCGTGACATGGATATTCCCGAGAGCCTGCAGCAACGCCTGGACCTGTTCCGTGATACGGGCCTCGTGTTCGAGGTCGAGAAAGATATCTTCCGCGAGAATAGCTGGATCCAGGTGATGCTGGGGCAAGGCATTGAGCCACAGAGATATCACCCCATTGTGGACATGATGGACGACCAGGAACTTCGCCAGTTCATGCTATTCCAGCAGCAGAAGGTCGACCATGTGCTGGACCAGCTGCCGACCCACCAGGAATTCATCGACCGTTACTGCAGAACGACATCCACCTAGAATCGACGACGAGAATCGGCGATCAGCCTGCCCCTGATCCGAGCAGGGCTTGCAGGCGCTCCGCGACAAAGGCCAGCACCTGGTCCCGGTCCGTCTCGGAAAGCTTGCCCACCACGTCTCGCAGGTCGGACGGCAAATGCGCGGCCGGGTCGCCTTCGGCCTGGAAGGCGAAATAATCGAAAAACGTGCGCCACACTTCACGTTGGTCGGCGGGCAGCCCGGACATGAGCGCCACGCTGTGAATCAGGGCCAGGATCGGCTTGTGGTGTGCGGGAAGCGTGTCGTTCCACCAGTAATTGACAAGGATGTTCAGCGGGTCGAGCGATTCCACACCGTGCCACCAGAGAATGGGAATGTAAATGGCATCACCCGGCTCGAGAACGGCCTCCTGGGCCGACTCGAGTGCCTGGCGGAACCTCGGGAATCTCGTGTAATCCGGTTCTCGCAAGTCCACGACGCTGATCGGCGTTCCGCCCGGCGTCTTCAACAGCGGTCCAAGGTAGAGGTTGCTGACCTGTTCGGGTGGAAAAACCGTGAATCGCCGGCTGCCGCTGACAACGCACGCAATGTTGTGATTGTTATCGAAATGAGGCGCGATCATCGATCGATTACTTATCCACATTCGCGGCGCGACATCGCCATTTAGCAGGGGCATCGTATTGTCTTGAAGGAACGTTGGCATGAGGTCCGGCACGTGCATGGCCTGCAGCGCGATGGCGGGCGGCTGCGGGTCCTCGGCCAGGGACAAAAAGGTGTCCAGTGCGGTGCGGATCGAGACGTTCTTCGACCCGAAATTGAACCCCTTAAAATCGTCGGTATAAAAAAAGCGGCCCTTTATCTCTGGCGGACCGACCATCGCCGTGACGGTGCCCCCTGCATCCAACCGCGTGAAGTAGTCGACGACACTCGTTCGTGATTGACGGCCAGCCTGGACTGCGGGCCAGTCCCGAAGCAGGCCGCGCAGCACGGCGGGCCGATTGGCGGGAAAGATCTCGTTCTCGAAGACCGCTCGATCCACGCTTTGCCATTCCTCGATTTGCTGCAAAGCTGCCCCCTCTCACCTCAAACGCATCGATTCTGTCGGGGTAGTCTACACATCCCCGACCGAGGATCGCGGACTACCGGGTACCAGTCAACTACGCTATGTTTAGGGAAGTAGCCATCTACCCGGTACTCCGAGGATAAAGACCCGTGCCCGACGCAAGAAACGTTGCCTTCACGTTCATTACGATCGTTGTCATACCCCTGCTTTTCTTCGTTTTGCTCGAGTTGGGCCTCACGGTTGCCGGTGTCGGAACGTCATACGACTTTTTTCGCGAAATCGACATCAATGGCCAGTCGCACTACCAGGAAAACAGTGATTTTGCTGACCAGTTTTATCCTGCTTCTCTGAATATCAACCCTCGCGAAAATACGTTTACCGTAGAACGTCGTCCTGAATTGATCAGGGTCTTCATCCTGGGAGGGTCTGCAGCGCTGGGCTTCCCCCATAAAAACCACGGTCTTGACAGGCTTCTGTCAGCTCAGCTGACAGCGGCACTACCCTCGCGAGAAATCGAGGTGATCAATACAGCCATGACCTCGGTCAACTCACACGTGGTTTACGCGGTTGCGAAGTCGATTCCGGAAGACTCTGCCGACTTTGCCGTAATCCTGATGGGAAACAATGAGGTAGTGGGTCCTTACGGGCCCGGCACGTTCAATCAGAATTTCCTGGGAAACATTACTCTAATCCGGGCAATTCAGGCATTGAAGCGCACACGGACCTGGCAGGCCCTGAACAGTCTTATTCTGCAAATCAGTCCTACCGATGCGATGCAGGAGCTCGAATGGGAAGGCATGCAGATGTTTACGAATCGTGGTGTCACATACGATGACCCTCGCATGGTGAGT
>JAHEFS010000193.1 GCA_024640045.1 Chromatiales bacterium
GCCACGACGGGGGATCGTTGCGGCTGCGGGTGACCAGCTACCTGAGGGAGAAGGCGGCGCTGGAAGTGGTGGGCGTCGGCCCCCTGGAGTACAGGCCCGCCTATCGGGACTGGTATATGAATGGCGGGCCAGTGGATGGCTATGTCGACAAAGTAATCACAATTCGGGGCATAGAGGGAGAAATTCAAAGCACTCCCCGCAAGCCCACGCCGAAGAGGTAGCCCTAGTGTCTGTCACCCAGTCAATAGATTATGCAAAGATGAGAACCGCACAGAACGGAAGCGGTTCCATGAGAAGTGAATCTGCCAATTTGCCAATTACCGGCATGGCCGAAGCCATACGCAGTTTGTCGGCCCTGATAAGTTGCGGCGCCGGATGTCCTGAGGTGATCACGGCGGCGGCCAAGAGCGCCGCGGCCATGCTGCCCGGGGCACGGGTAACTGTCCTGGCGGTGGATGAAAAGTGGAAATCAGGCAAGGTGCTGGAGGGATCACCCAGCCTGCCGGCCCCGGCGGGCTGTAGTTTCGCTGTGCCCACCTACAGTGATTTACGCTCGGCGCTGGAAAGACCCCATGCGTCTTTCCGCGGCACCTACCGGGACCTGGTTCGCTTGTTTGGCGATTACGCTACCGGCCCGGAGATTTCTGATGATGTGGTGACCTACAAGCTCATGCCCTGCAACCACGAAAGCTCCATGGTTATCGTTGCAACGATGCCGTCGGGGCAGGTGGTGAACGTCGAATCGGTGCTGGGTTCCCTGGGTGAATTGCTGGCAGCCCTTCAGGGCAGTCACGATGCGTCCACTTCCCTGGGCAACAACCTGGGTCAGATTACCCGGGCCAAGGCCCAGTGGGAGAGAGCAGTCGACTTGATGCCCGAGCTGGTTTGCCTGCTGGATACCGATGGCAGGATCGTTCGCATCAATCGCACGGTGGAGCGCTGGGGCCTTGGGAAAGTAAGCGAGGTTCCCGGCCAGATTCTTCACAAGGTGTTGCACCCGGATTGCAGCGATTCATCGTGTGCAATGAACTGCGCACTGAGCCGCGCGGTGAACGGTACGGCAGAACCCGGTGGCCCCGGTGTGTCCGACCCGGTGTTGAATCGGACATTGATGGTGACTGCTCACTCCATGAAAGACAGTCCATTGAATCGAATCACAGGAGACCAGCCATTCAAGCTGATGGTGATCTCTGATGTCTCGCCGCTGCACAAGGCCCAGCGGGCGTTGTGGGCGCTTAACAAATCCCTGGAAGACAAGGTCGAGGCGCGGACAGTCGAGCTCCAGGAGGCCAACAAGCTGATGATCCAGGAGATAGAGAGTCGCCGTGAGATCGAGGCCGCGATGCAGGCCTCATCCGAGGACCTGGAGTCTTTATCGGAGCAGCTGTTGAATGTGCAGGAGTCCGAGCGCCGGCGCCTTTCCGCTGAATTGCACGATTCCATTGAGCAGTCCCTGCGCGCTATCAAGTATTCCCTGGAACGGGTATCCGCCATGCACACTAATCCGGTGCTTGGCGAGCCCGCCGTCGAGATCGAGGGCGTCATCGCCCAGGTGGTGGCCTGCATCAGGGAAACCCGGTCGCTGGTGACCAGCCTGCGTCCCTTGATCCTGGACGACATGGGTCCTGCCTCTGCCATTCGTTGGTTGTGTCGGCATTTTGAAGAAATCTATCGGGAGACCGAGTTCCGGGCCGACGTATCGGTGGCTGATGGCGAGATTCCTCCCTCGTTAGCTACACCCGTGTACCGGATAATTCAGGAAGGACTGAATAATGTGGTCAAGCACGCCCGGGCCAGGGCAGTGATGGTCACCGTGGGCATCGAAAACGATGTTCTGAGTCTGGAGGTTCTGGACGATGGCGTGGGTTTCGATACCGGGTCCATCGACACCACCAAGCTCAAGCACCTGGGCAGTTACGGCAGGATTGGCATGCGCAGGCGTGCAATCAACTCGGGCGGCATCCTGACCCTGGGATCAAAACCGGGCAAGGGTACGCGCCTGAGTGTGGAATGGTCATTGAAAGAACTGGAGTTGGGATGAAGTATTCACGCGGCAAGATTCACTCGCACGGATTTACCTTGCTGGAATTGCTGGTGGTCATGGTGATTATCGGCCTGCTGGCCGGACTGGTGGGACCTCGCTATTTCAAGCAGGTGGGCAAATCACAGAGCAAGGTGGCAGCGGCGCAGATCGACGCCCTGGACAAGGCCCTGATCCAGTTCAGGCTGGACACGGACCGCTTCCCAAGCACGGAAGAAGGCCTTGCCGCCCTGAATGAGGCGCCCCCTGATGCGCTTAACTGGGCCGGGCCCTACCTGAGCAAGGACGTGCCAAACGATCCCTGGGGACGGCCATACATTTATCAGGAACCGGGTGAGCATAGTGATTTCGACTTGTACACCCTGGGCAAGGACGGGCGTCCCGGCGGCAGCGCCGAGAACGCGGATATCACAAACTGGTAGCGGGCCATGCGATTTCGAATCAAAGCCATAGACAGGAGCCAGGCAGTCAGCATATGCAGGATAGATGCGCTTAACGAACTTGAAGCGCGCCAGCAAGTGGCTGAACGGGGGATGCAGATCATCTCTGTAGCCCGTGACCTGCGCCTGGGCGGCATGAATCGAAAACGCTTTCCACTGGTCCTGTTCAGCCAGGAACTGGTGGCCTTGCTGGATGCGGGCCTGTCCCTGGTTGAAGCCATAGACACCCTTGCCGAGAAAGAACAGAACACCAATACGCGGCGGGTCCTGGACCAGGTCCGCGCCAGGCTGATGGAGGGCAAGAACCTGTCCTTCGCCTTGAGGGAGATTCCCGACGCGTTTCCCGCCCTGTACGTGGCCACGGTCAGCGCCAGTGAGAAATCCGGTGCCATCCGTGAGGCGGTGACCCGCTTTGTCAATTACCAGACCCGGGTGGACCTGCTGCGCAAGAAAGTTGTCAGTGCGTCCATCTACCCTGCGTTGCTTGTTTCGGTGGGATTGCTGGTCACGCTTTTCCTGGTGGGCTTCGTGGTGCCACGTTTCAGCAGTATCTACCAGGACCTGGGAACCTCGGTGCCTGCCTCGTCGCGCCTGATGATGCAGTGGGGTCAGCTATTACAGAATCATGGTTCCCTGGTGTTTGCGGGCTTCGTGGCCCTGGTGGCGCTGGCGGGTTACGGGGCGACCCGTCCTGCTTTTCGCTCCATCCTGGCCAGGGCAATGACCCGCCTGCCGGCGGTTGGCCGACAGGTGTTCACCTATCAACTGGCGCGATTTTATCGCACCACCGGCATGCTGCTGCGTGGCGGCACGCCAGCCATTACGGCCATGAAAATGTCCTCGGGACTGCTCAGTGAGGGTCTCAAGCCCAACCTGGAGCGAGCCATTCGCCAGGTCCAGGAAGGCCAGTCCATGACCTTCGCCCTGGATGAGAATCACCTGACCACGCCGGTCAGCTCCAGGATGCTCAGGGTTGGGGAACGCAGCGGCAACATGGGTGAGATGATGGAACGCATCGCCGAGTTCTACGACGAGGAACTGGACAGGGCGGTGGATATCCTGTCGCGCCTGATAGAACCCATATTGATGCTGGTTATCGGCTTGATTATCGGGTTTGTGGTGGTGCTCATGTATTTCCCCATATTCGAACTGGCTGGGAGCATACAGTGATGGCGCGTGACGCGATCAGGCGTGCAATCGAGAAGGAGGCCGCGGCCAAGAGAGCGGCCCGGGAAACAACCGTGGAAGCGGAAATCGACCAGGGTGCCAGGGAAAT
>JAHEFS010000194.1 GCA_024640045.1 Chromatiales bacterium
CTCTCCCCTCTACCCTCTACCCTCTACCCTCTCCCTTCTCCCCTCTCCCCTCTCCCCTCTCCCTTCTCACCCGCCCGTTCTTGAATTCGCCGTCCGCTTCCCCCATTTCCATTAGCATCCACGCATATATCGAACAGGATGTCAGGTCATGAGTTTTTCGAGAAAAGTCGTGTGCCCTTACTGCCAGGCGGTGAACCGTATTCCGGCGGAGCGACTGGCTGATCACCCAAAGTGCGGGAAATGCAAGGAAGACATTTTCCGGGCTCGCCCCGTGGAACTCACCGAAGGGGATTTCCAGCGTCACATTTCGCGCAGTGAGGTGCCGGTGCTGGTCGATTTCTGGGCGCCCTGGTGTGGCCCCTGCAAGATGATGGCCCCGGCATTCGAACAGGCGGCGGTCAAGCTCGAGCCGCGGGTGCGCCTGGCCAAGCTCAATACCGATGAAGCCCAGCAGGTAGCAGGCGAACTCGGCATCCGCAGTATCCCGACGATGATTCTTTTCGAAGGTGGCCAGGAGGTGGCGCGACACTCCGGCGCCATGATGGCGGGTGACATCGAGAACTGGGTCAACAGTCAACTGGAGGCACGGCCCTCCCCGATTCACTGAGCCAGACCCTGACTGACGTCACATAGCATATCGTCGTCAGGGTTTATCATGTCGGCTGGGGAGCACCTGAGCCGAATGGTCGACATGGATACTTCCAAACTGGATCAACTGCGCATCGAACGCACTCCTGAAGCTGAGCCTAGCGGCATCCAGTGGTGGTGGGTGCTGGTGGCTGTCGCCCTGGTGTCTGCTGGGGTGTGTGCCTGGTGGTGGTACGGGCAATCGGCGATTCCCCAAGTGCGCACCGCACCCGTACGCCAGGTCAGTACGCAGGTGGCCAGCACGGTACTCAATGCATCTGGTTACGTGACGGCCCGCCGCCAGGCGACCGTCTCGTCCGAAATGACCGGCAAGGTGACCGAGGTCCTGATCGAAGAAGGCATGACGGTTGAAGAAGGGCAGATATTGGCCAGGCTGGACGATGCCAATATCCGCGCCGCCTACAACCTGGCCGAAGCGCAGCGGGTGGCCGCCACTTCCACGCTTGCGGAAACTGCCGCCCTGCTGGACGAGGCGCGAGCCAACCTGGCGCGCACCCAGAATCTGGTGGCGCGTGAGCTGGCCAGCGCAGCAGAACTGGATCGGGCCCGGGCAGCGGCCGACTCACTCGCCGCACGATATGCCGGCAAGCAGGCGGATATCGTGGTGGCCGAAAAAAACCTCGAAGTCTGGGCTGAACAGCTGCGAGACACCATCATCAGGGCTCCGTTTACCGGCGTAGTCGTGGCCAAGAATGCTCAGCCCGGCGAGATGATTTCGCCGGTCTCCGCCGGGGGTGGCTTCACCCGAACAGGTATCGGAACCCTCGTCGACATGAGCTCCCTGGAAATCGAGATCGACGTCAACGAGGCCTACATCAACCGGGTGTCCGCCGGGCAGAAGGTCGTAGCCACGCTGGACGCCTACCCGGATTGGCAAATTCCCTGCACGGTCATCGCCATTATTCCGACTGCCGACAGGCAACGGGCCACGGTGGAGGTTCGGGTGGGCTTTGACCAGCTCGACCCACGGATCCTGCCTGATATGGGCGTGAAGGTAGCTTTCCAGGATGGAGTCGAGACGCAGGGTGACCGCCAACGCCTGATTATTCCCGCGACTGCATTGCGCCGGCAGGATGGCCTTGATGTCGTTTTCGTGGTAACGGATAACCGGCTGGAACGGCGCGCCGTTGCAGTGAGTGAGCAACGTGACGGGGAAGTGCAACTGGAGTCTGGTTTGATCGCCGGTGAACGCGTGGTCGTGTCCGGGCCAGACTCATTGATCGACGGCGCGAGAGTCAAGGAGACACAATAATGAACGAGACGGCCCAGGTATCTCCACTGGTCAAGGCCCGCGGCATCGACAAGGTTTTCAAGCGGGGTTCAGAAGTCATTCACGTGTTGGGTGGTCTGGATCTGGAGATTCCAGAAGGCGAGTTTCTTGCGCTGATGGGACCTTCCGGGTCAGGCAAATCGACCTTGCTGAACCTGATCGGCGGGCTTGACCGGCCGAGCGAGGGCAGCCTGGAAGTGGCCGGCCAGCGTATCGACAAGATGTCCGACCGGAAACTGGCGGCCTGGCGGGCGCGTCACGTCGGCCTGGTTTTCCAGTTCTATAATCTGATGCCAGTGCTGAATGCCCAGAAGAACGTGGAACTGCCCCTGTTGCTGACGCACTTGTCACGGGCGAAGCGCAAGCAGCACGCCGCGACCGCGCTGGACATCGTTGGCCTCGGGCATCGGAAGAGCCATTATCCCAGGCAAATGTCTGGCGGTGAGCAGCAGCGCACGGGCATCGCCCGGGCAATCGTCACAGATCCGACCCTGCTTTTGTGTGATGAGCCCACCGGTGACCTGGACCGGAAATCGTCGGACGAGATACTTGAAATTCTGCAGACGCTGAACCGTGACCAGGGAAAAACCATTGTCATGGTGACCCATGACCATCACGCGGCGGCTTGTGCTTCCCGAACGCTGTATCTCAATAAAGGCCAACTCTCCACGGAGGCGGAGGAGTGAAGTATTTCTACCTGATCTGGAGCAGCCTGAAGCGCAAGAAGTTGCGAACGGTCCTGACCTTGCTTTCCCTGGTCGTGGCGTTCCTGTTGTTCGGGTACCTGGCGGCGATCAAGCAGGCATTCACGCAGGGGGTGGATGTGGCCGGGGTGGATCGCCTGATCGTGCGGCACAAGGTATCCCTGATCCAGTTATTGCCGGAAACCTACGAGGCCCGTATCGAGCGGGTCGCGGGTGTCGAAAACGCGATGCATCAGACCTGGTTTGGCGGGTACTACCAGCGGCCCAGCAATTTCTTTGCCCAGATACCGGCCGTGCCGGATGAGTTGTACGACCTGTATCCTGAAATCCTGGTCAGTGATGAGGCCGTGAACCGGTGGGCGGAAACGCGGGACGGAATATTGGTCGGAAAGGTGACAGCTGAGCGGTTTGGCTGGAACGTGGGTGACCGCATCCCGATCATCAGTTCCATCTGGCAGAACAAGGAAGACGGCCAGACCTGGACCTTCGAAATGGTGGGAACCTATGAAGGGAAGACCAGATCGACCGATGCCAGCCAGGTATTCATCCGCTATGACTACTTCCAGGAGGCCCGTTCCTTCGGCGACGGGCTGGTGGGGTGGTACGTCGTCCGGGTGGCAGACCCCGAACGGGCAGCCGAGGTGGCCGCCGCGATCGATGCAGAGTTCGCCAACTCGCCAAGCGAGACCAAGGCCGAACCCGAGGGCGCTTTCCTGCAAGGTTTCGCTAACCAGATCGGCGATATCAAAACCATCATCACGGCGATTGTGACCGCAGTCTTTTTCACCATCCTGCTCGTGGCCGGCAACACGATGGCGTACACCGTCCGCGAGAGAGTCAACGAACTGGCAGTACTCAAAGCGATTGGGTTCACGGACACCGCGGTGCTTGGTCTGGTGTTGGGTGAGTCCCTGGTGCTCACGGGAGTCGGGGGGACGATTGGCCTGGCACTGGCGTTCGCGCTGGTTTCGTTGGGTGACCCGTCTGGTGGGTCCTTGCCGGTCTTTTTCCTGCCCGCACAGGAACTGCTGTTGGGCGTGGTTTTGATTGTCATCATGGCACTGGCGGCGGGCATGCTGCCCGCCTTGCAGGCGCAACGACTGCAAAT
>JAHEFS010000075.1 GCA_024640045.1 Chromatiales bacterium
CGAATGTGCTTCTGGCCAGCCACGTAGACGTAGGTGTTGTCCTTGTCCAACAGCTCTGCGATTTCTTCGGCGCGATCTTCGATGGCATAGTCCCAGGCAATGGGGTCAGCCCACTCGGGTCGCGGACTCAATGCCTTGAAAGCTTCGAAGGTGTCGTCATCGTAATAGTTGGTGAAGTCGTCACGCTGCTTGTTCATGTACAGCAGTTCCAGACCGGATTGGGCGCCGAACAGCAGCCAGATTTTGCCATTCCAGTCCGGCACATTCTTGTGCATGTGCTTGACGAATGCCCTGAAAGGCGCAATTCCCGTGCCCATGCCAATCAGGACCAGGTTGGCGTTCTTGTCTTCGGGCACCTGCCAGGGAATCCCGAACGGGCCGGTGATGGTCAGTTTGTCCCCTGGCTTGCGATCACAGAGGAAGTTGGAGTTCACGCCGACATATTCTTCGCCGCTGTAATCGTCGATATAGCTGCAACGCCGCACCACGATGGTGACTTCCGGGTTGCCGTCGCCGCCGGGTGCAGGCGTATCCGCCACCGTGTAGAGGCGGTGGTGCAACGGGCGGCCGAACGCCGCGTCGCCTTCCACCAGCACGCCGATGCTCTGGCCCACTTCGAAGTTGAAGCCGGGTTTGTCGACCTCTATCACCAGCTCACGCACTTCGACGTCCGCACCCTCTTCGGTGATGGGTTCGCTCTTCAGTACCGTCGCCGTGTAACGCGGTTCTTTGGGATAGTCTTCAAGGCGCATGACACGCTCTCCTGTTCAAATTCGATGATTCGGTTCGGTTCTGGCCGTATCCTGTTGTCCGTGATGGCCGCAGGTGCCATCGCAGTCGTGCGCGCGAAAGCCGTTGTTCATTCGAAAGCGGAAGATTGCCCGACTGGATACGATGCGAATCCCCATCATCAGTGCGATCAGGGCAACAGCCATGGCGACCTGGATCAGTGCTTCCATCAACCCAACCCCGCAAAGCCCATGAAACCCATGGACAGGATTCCAGCCACCACCAGGGCGGCGGCCGTGCCCTTGACCAGTTGCGGCACGTTCGCCAGGTCCAGTTTTTCCCTGACTCCGGCCATCAGGACCAACGCCAGCGCAAAGCCTGCGCCGGCCCCGAGAGCGTAAACGAATGCCTGGGAGAAGCTGTAACCCTTGTTGGTCTGGAACAGCGCCAGGCCGAAAATCGCGCAGTTGGTGGTGATCAGGGGCAGAAAGATGCCCAGCGCACGGTAGGTCGGCGGACTCAGCTTGCGCAGCAGCATCTCCACCAGTTGCACGGTGGATGAAATCACCAGAATGTAGGAAATGATCCGCAGGTACGGTGCGCCTACGGCATCCAGTACCAGGTTGATCACAAAGGCGCAGGCCGAAGCCACCAGCATGACGAAACTCGCTGCGGCACCCATTTTCCAGGCGGTTTCCAGCTTCGCAGAAACACCGAAAAATGGGCAAATGCCGAGAAAATAGGCCAGCACAAAGTTATTGATCAGGGCCGAGCTGAGAAAGATCGACCAATAGGGGACGTCATTCATGAGCCTGCCTCCGTTGCACGCTTGGCGGCCTCATCCTCTTTTTGGCGTATCCAGTTCACCAGCAATAGCCAGCCAGCCATGGCCAGGAATCCGCCGCTTGGCAGTACCATGATGGTCCAGGTCTGGAAGCCTTCCGGGAACATTGGGATGCCAAACAGGGAGCCCGAGCCCAGCAATTCCCGAACCACGCCGATGAACAACAGGGCCAGCGTAAAGCCCACGCCCATGCCCAGACCGTCGAGCATCGCCCGGCCTGGTTTATTCTTCGAAGCAAATGCTTCGGCGCGGCCCAGGATCAGGCAGTTCACCACGATCAGGGCGATGAAGGCACCCAGGGCGCGATGCAGTTCGAGGCTGAGCGCCATCATGAGGTAGTCAACGCAGGTGACGAAGGTTGCGATGATGCAGATATAACTGACGATTCGTGCTTCACGAGGAATAAAGCGCCGCAGCAGCGAAACGGACAGGCCGGCCATCACTAACACAAAGGTCGTTGCCAGGCCCATGGCGAGCGCGTTGATGGCGGTATTGGATACGGCCAGGGCCGGGCACATGCCCAACACCTGGATGAAGACAGGGTTGTCCCGCCACAGTCCCTTGATGAATTCATCAGTTGGGCTGACTTGCTTGACTGCCACCTGTTACTCCTCCTTTTCCTGCGCCGGCTGCGGTTCCGGCTCCGGTGCTGGTATGTTGCGGGCCTGCTGCTCCAGCAGCGGAACCCATTCCTGCGCGCTGGCATTCAACAAGTCGCCAATGGCCACGGATGTAATGGTGGCGCCGGTGATCCCGTCGATTTGCCAGGGTTCGGTCTTCTCGCCTTGTTTGACGGTCACGATCGCGTTGGCCAGCCCGGAACCGTCGGGCGCGACCCGGGCATCCAGAGCCTCGAAGTTGGCGATGAAGTGCGCTTCCTTTTCGACCTTGTCGCCCAGCCCCGGGGTCTCCTTGCTTTCCAGCACCATCATGCCGGTGATGGCCTGTTTACCGAAGGAATAGGCATACAACACGCGGATGATGTCCTGGTAACCCATACCGGCACCGGTCAGCACCGCGCCGATCAAATTCCCGTCTGCGTCATACCCCAGGAACATCGGCCTATCCGGGGTTTCCTCGACCGTGACCAGTTGCCCGTTGTCATCGAGCGCGACCATGCTGGTCAATTCGGCGGCCGGCATGACCCGAGAAACGGCTGCGGCCAGGAAGCGCTCCTGGTTGATCTTGATCTGCGGCGCCGTGGCTTTGAAGACGCCGACGATGAGCAGGGCGCAAAAAGCGCCAATGCCCACGATGGCCCGATACATTTGCCAGGCCGAGGTCTGTTTCCGTTCGACAGGAGCAGGTGTATTCATCCCGCTTTCCTCCCGGTGCCGAACACCCTTGGCTGGATCAGGTTGTCAATATGCGGCGAGACCGCATTGGCCAGCAGGATCGCGTACATGACGCCTTCCGGCATACCGCCCCAAAACCGTATAACCACCACCAGAACACCGATCAACAGGCCGTATAACCAGCAGCCGGCGTTGGTAATGGGCGAAGCCACCATGTCGGTTGCCATGAACATCGCGCCCAGCATGAGACCGCCGGAAAACAGCATGAACAGCGGGCCCGGATAAGTCTGGGGATCGACCTGGTGGAAGATCCAGGTCATCAGTGCCACGGTCAGGAAGATCGAGGCCGGGATCCGCCAGTTCATCATGTTGCGAACGATCAGGTAAATACCCCCCAACAGGATGAGCAGGCCGCAGGTTTCGCCCACCGAGCCGGTGGTCAGTCCAATCATCAACTCGTTGTCCGCCGCGAATACAGCCTCGAATTTCATACGCGCCAGGGGCGTGGCGGAGGTCGCGGCATCGTATGCCGGTTCGGCGAACGGCAGGGCCAGGATCGAGGAGGGGATATGGCTGAACCGGTCTTCAGTAAAAGGCTGCGCCCAGTGGGTCATGGCCTGGGGGAAGGCCGCTTGCAGGAAGGCGCGTCCGACCAGCGCCGGGTTGAATGCGTTGCTGCCGAGGCCACCGAACAGGGATTTGCCAATGCCGACACCAAATGTGCCGCCCACGACGACCATCCACAGTGGCAGGTCGGGAGGTAGCGTCAGGCCGTACAGCAAGCCCGTGATGGCAACCGACCAGTCACCGATGGGACTGGGCTGCCCCGAGAATTTGCTCACGACGTGCTCGGTCAGTACACAACTGCCGACGGCAGTGATGATGACCAGGGCGGCGCCCGTGCCAAACGCGTAGACGGCGAACAGGGTTACCGGCAGCAGAGCCAGCACCACGTTAAACATGATGTTATCGACGCTGGCGCCGTCGGTGATGTGCGGCGAAGAGCCAATCTCGAGCAATTTCTTCAAGCGGCTCACGATGCAGCCCTCACTTTTCTGACCATCTTCTTGGACATGCGGAAGTACTGCACCAACGGGATGTGCGACGGGCAGACGTAGGAACAGGAGCCGCACTCGAAGCAATCCATCAGGTGGAATTCATCGGCCATCTTTTCGTATTCCTCGTTCTTGGCCAGGATGCCCAGCTGCGAGGGATTCAGGAACAGCGGGCAGGCTTCCACGCAACGCGCGCAGTGAATACAGGGAAAAACCTTGTTGTGCCCGGTCGCGTGCCCCGTCTCGGCGGTGGTGAATGCCGTGATACCGGAGGTGCCCTTGGTGATGGGCATGTCCAGGTTGGAGACCGAAGGTCCCATCATCGGCCCACCCATGAAGACGCGAGAGATATCGTCCACCGCGCCGCATTGCTCCAGCGCGAAGCGCACCGTGGTGCCGATCGGAATCCGGTAGTTGCCTTTCTTGGTGATTCCCGGGCCGGTGATGGTGATGACCCGTTCCTGGATGCCGCGTCCTCGCGGCAGCAGGCGTCCAATCTCTGCGGTGGTGGCCACGTTGCAGCATACCGCGCCAACGTCCGCCGGCAGTCCGCCAGAGGGAATCTCGCGGCCAAGCAGGGCGGCGATGACCATTTTTTCCGCACCCTGGGGGTATTTGACCGGTGCGACCCGAACCTCCACGGGCAGGTCAGCGGGACAGGCCTGGCGCAGTTTTTCTGCCGCGTCGGGCTTGTTGGCCTCGATGGCGATGATGGCTTTCGGGGTTCCGGTGACCTTCAGCAGGTAGCGGATGCCCATGAAGATGTCGTCGCTCTGCTCCAGCATGACCCGGTGATCGGTGGTGAGATAGGGTTCGCACTCCACGCCGTTGATAAACAACGTGTCGAGCGTCTTGCCTTCGGGCGGCCTCAGCTTGACGTGCGTCGGGAAGGCTGCGCCGCCCAGGCCGACGATGCCGGCAGCCTGGATCGCACTGATGATCTCGTCAGGCGTCGCGCTGTCAATGTCGCAGGGTTCGCCATCGGCGATTTCCTGAGTGGAGGCCGGCAACGGCTCGATATACACCGCTTCAACCATCTTGCCGGAGATGCTGGGGGCCAGGCCAATGCGCCGGACTGTACCGGAGGCAGGCGCGTGCATGGCCACCGACATGAAGCCGTCGGCTTCGGCGATGGTCTGCCCGCGTATGATCTCCTGACCTTCGCGCACCGTCACGCGAGCCGGCTTACCCAGGTGCTGGCTCAGAGGCACGATCAAAACCGGCGCAAACGGAAACTGCCGAATCGGTAAACCGGCCGTATCGTCCTTGTTCTCCGGCGGATGAATGCCGTGCCTGAACGTGTCTTTGTGTGAAAAATCCAGCATAAAGGTTACGTTTTTCCCTAGTCCCTAGTCCCTAGTCCCTAGTCCCCAGTCCCCAGTCCCTAGTTATACTTCTGCCCGCGCTTGATCCACTTGGCGATATCTTTGTCGCCCTGGTCGCGCGGCAGGCCCGGGTGAATGACTTCTGCAGTGCATTTCTCCGCAGCTTTCACCAGGTCGCGGTAGGGGCCGCCATCAGGATTCTTGATGATGGCCTTCTTGTCCGCGTTGTACTCGAAGATCTGCGGATTAATCATGATGCACTCGTCGCATTCGGTGCAGTCCTGGGTGTCGATCCACGGCGCCATGTACTCGCCGGCAGGCTCGGACGCTGCCGCCGCTGGTGCAGGTGTACTTGCCACCGCTGCCAGTTGCGGACGAGGCTGGGCATCTGGCACTGGCGTCGCCGCCGCGCTCTCCAGCATCGCGCCCATGTCCAGGGCTTCGGAGCCGCTGACCAGGCCGATCAGGCCGGAAGCGATCTTGTCGACCACTTCCCGGCGGATCCGGGATTCGATCTGGGTCTCGTCCACCACCGGCGCCTCTTCTTCGAAGGCGAGGTCGCGCAGCATGTTCCAGAAGGCCAGGCGGTCCTGCGCCGAACGGATCATGGGCTCGGCCACCAGCAGACGGCTGAGCTGTCGTTTGGCGTCCAGCGCCCAGACGAATGGCACCTTGCCTTCGCGGTCATCTTCGTCGAGTTCCAGGTACTCGCTGACCAGGATCATGTCCTCGTTCCAGGCATCCCGCGGAATCTTGCGGAAGTGCTTGCGGAAGCGCGCCTCGGTCACGGCGAAGTCGACGAAGGTCGTGGGCAGTTCCATCTCCTTCTCGCGGCCTTGCTCGACGTACTGGATCTTAGTTACCGGCCAGTCCAGGCTGGCGCCCGGGTTGCCTTCCAGGTTCAGTCGTTCAGAGAACTTGGTGCCTGCGTCCGGGTCATACCGGTACAGGGGGTAGGCGCGTGATTCGACCGCCAGCTTGGCCTGGTGGTGCGACATATCGTCGCCGATACCATGTTCCGGCTGACAGGAGCTGTACAGGTTGAACAGCGCCGGCCGACGCGAACGCAGGCCCTGAACGAAGCCCTCAATCATGTGGTTGGCATGGGCCATGGTCGATTGCATGAAATAGGTCGTTCGATGCGCCATGGTGATCAGGCCAATTTCCTTGCGGATTTCTTCCTTGCCCTTGGTGGCCTTGCCATACTGCGCCATGTCGGAGACCTGCCCAAAAAAGCCGGACGTGCAGGCCTGGCCGCCGGTGTTGGAATACACCTGGGTGTCGACCACCAGTACCTTGATCGGTTTGCCCGACATCATCGCCCGGGACAGGTTCTGGAAGCCAATGTCGTACATGGCTCCGTCGCCGCCCACGGCCACGACCGGCGGGCAAAGATGGAATTCGTCGTCCGTGAAGTCTTCCCAGTTGAAGTACTGGTACTGTTCGGCCCAGCCTTGCGGATCGAACTGGTCCTTCAGCAGTGCCTCGGCCACGCGGACAGTTTTGAAGCCCTCCGCCATTTTGGCCATGTGCCCTTCGTACACGCCCATCGCCATCGAGGCCGGATCCTGGAACAGGTGGTTCGCCCAGGGGAATGGGTAGGGGTTGAACGGATAAGTGCTGCCCCAGACCGAAGTACACCCGGTGGCGTTGAGGATGCCCATGCTGGACCGGCCCTTGCCGGACACACCGTCCACGTAACGCCACTTGAGGTCGGTCAGGCGTGCAACCACGTCGCTGACGTACTGCAGCCATTCACGGTCGACCGGCTGGGTTTCGTGGGTCTTCTCGACCTGCTCGGCGATTTTCGCCAGGGTCAGATCGCCGCCGTCGTCGCCGGCGAGCACGGCCTGCATTTCCGCTGCATCGGAGATGTCGATTTCCCCGACCAGCTTCATCTGGACGTGTTTCTTCAGCTTGGTGATCAACTCGTCGATCTGGGCCACGTGTTTCTTGACACGGGGCTGCACCAGGGATTCGACGGTCGCGACGAACAGGTGAATAACGGTCTTCTCCGAACACCCGAGGCAGGCGCCGTCGCCGCTGGCAAAGGGCAGGTAGGCATCCTTGTTGAGCAGAATGGTTTCCAGTGCGCCCACACCCTCTTCCAGGTTGTCCACGCGGATGTATTTCTCCGGCGTGTTGGGCAGATCCAGCCAGAATTCCCAGTTCTTGCGCAGGTCGTGTACCGAATCGCGGGTCTGGGTGACGGCACGCAGGGCGTCGTCGTTACAGACTTCCACGCACTCCATGCAGCCCTTGCAGGTGTAGGGATCAACCGTGATGCTCAGCAAGCCGCCGGCACCGGCCTGTTTCTTCTCCGGGTTGGTGAAGTACGGGCGGGTGAGCGAGAACTTGAAGGTGCCCAGTTCCTCGCGGAAATCCTTGAACTCGGCGGCGAGTCCGTCCCTTGCTGCCGAGTCGTAACCCTCGACCGTCGCGTCGATCGCCTGTTCCATCAGTTGCGTGACGGAAGCTGACTCTTCTGCGTCGTTCATCAGTTTGCGCAGCTTGCCTTCCATCTGGCGCGTGGCGCGTGGCAGGTGCTCGGTGGGCCGCCCGCGTTTACGCAAACGCTGGACGACAGTTTCCAGTACCTGCCCGACTTCATTGACCAGGCCGGGTATCGCTGTATCCGGGCAGACCGTATAACAGTCACCGCAGGCGGTGCAGTTCTCCGCGATGAACTCCGGGTGCTCGAAGCGGATCGAGGTCATGTCGCGGAAATGCGAGGACACGGCCGGCATCAGGCTCATGCTCATGAACGGGTCGGCCGGAACCGAGTCGCCCAGGCCGCTGGCGTACATACTGCCCGTCTGCGCCCAGAAACGGTGAATGTTGGACGAAGGCGAAGCCGATTCGGGCTCGCGCTTGACCATGATCGGGACGGGCAGTTGGCCCGTGCCTTTACGGAGGTCTTCGTCGAGGTGCTTGTCGGTGACTTCCGTCACTTCTTCGAAGCCACGGCGCACCACGCGCATATTGTCTTCAACCACCCGGGCGCCCTTGGACCCGAACTTATGCTGTAACTGGTCGCGGATCGCGTCCAGCAGTTTGGGTTCGCTCAAGCCATGCTTTTCGAGTAGCGGGGAGGTCGCGAAAAACGCGCCCTGGAAGGCGATGCCCTGCATGCGCAGGTGCAGTTCGGGGTCGGTGGCCTCTTCGCGGGCGATGCGGAAGGCGTCCAGGAAGAACACGCGAATTTCGTTCTCGACGATCTGTTTACGATAGCGTTGCGGAATGCCATTCCAGAACTCTTCTGGCGAAGTCGCATCGCTCTGCATGACCAGTACGCCGCCCTTGTTCAGCCCGTAGATCGCATTGGTGTGCTGGAACACATTCGGGTCGGGGGAGAGCACCACGTCCACGAAGTGGTATTCGCAGTTGATGCGGATGGGTTCCGGGGCCGCGGACAGGTAATAACTGGTCGGCTGGCCTTTCTTTTCCGAACCGTACTTGGGGTTGGCCTTGACGTGGTAACCGAGCAAGTCGTAAAGCGTCATAGCCAGATTCTTGCCGGTGGTGATTGCGCCCCAGCCGCCCACTGAGTGCATGCGCACCGTGATGCTGTCTTTCGGCATCAGGTTGGGGTTTTCGCTGCCGTGCAGTGAAAGATCGGCGACGTCCGGGTAGGCGTCGAGCACCGATTGCTGGTAGATCTCCTGCATTGGCGTCATCATCGACTTGCGCACGAAGTCGATGGACAGGTAGAACAGGCGCTTGTGCTTGCCATCCGGCAGCATGTTTTCGATAGCGGCGACCACGCCTTCGGGCTGCAGGTCGCGGCTGCCCAGGCCGAATGATCCGGAGTACAGTTCCGGCAGTTCGTTCAAGGACTTGTAGCTGGCCAGGCCGGCATAAATCGCGCCACTGCGGCTGCGGCCGTTTTCCAGCGACTTGTTCAGGGTTGCGCGAATTTCGCGCATTACGGGCAAGTCTGCCGCCAACGGTTGATCGGTGCGCTCCAGCACCGTGACGCCCTTCTTGCCTTTCAGCATTGAGCTGATGAGGTCGCCGGGGAACGGGCGGAACATCACCAGGTCGACGACACCGACCTTGATTCCGCGCTTCTCACGCATATAGTCCGCAACCGCCTCGGCCGTGGGAATGAGGCTGCCCTGGCCCAGGATCAGGTACTCGGCATCCTCGGTCCGATAGCCCATGACGCGCTGGTAGCGGCGTCCGGTCAGTTGATGAAATTCTTCGAACGCCTGTTCGGTCAGTTCCTGCAGGTGATCGAAGAAGTAGGGCCGTTGCGCGGCCACGCTCTGCATGTACGAATCCTGGTTCTGGACCGGACCGGCCAGCACCGGGTCGTCGACTGTCCACAGTTCCGGGATGCGGCGGCGCTTTTCACCGTAGATGATGCGCTGCGCCGGCGTGGGCGTGTCGATGATGTCCTCGGGCTTGCCCAGGTATTCCGCTATCAGGTCGCGTTCAGGCAGCATCAGCGACTCGATCAGGTGCGTGGTCAAAAAGCCGTCCTGACCCACGATTCCTGGTGTCAGAGACAGTTCGGCGATTCGGTGTGAAATGATGTTCAGGTCCGCTACGTGCTGGGCGTTCTTGGCCATCACCTGGAAAAACCCGGTGTCATCGACGCAGTGGTAATCGTCGTGGCCTGCGTGCACGTTCAGCGAAGCCTTGGTCATGGCCCGGCAGCCGATATTCAATACGTAGGTCAGGCGCTTGCCGACGGCCGCATACAGCGATTCATGCATGTAGGCGATGCCCTGGCCGGAAGAGAAGTTGGTCGCGCGAAGACCGGTCATGGACAGGCCGGCAGTCACTGCCGCGGCAGCGTGTTCGCCCTCGGGTTCGATGAAAATCAGCGGTCGCCCGGAGATGTTGATGTGCCCGGCTGCGGCGGATTCGGCCCAGTATTCACCCATCTGGGTCGAAGGGGTGATCGGGTAGGCGCCGGCGCCGTCGGTGGACTCACGTTCGCACATGATGGCGGCCGTGTTGCCGTCCATGGCGGAACGAACACCCGGGTACTTGAAAGTTTGCTGTTGTCTTTTCATTGAACTGATCTGTCTTCTACGTGTTGACGGCCCGCCGTTCGCCCTGACGTACCACGCGGCGTGCCGCCCGGCCAGGTTGCGGACCCAGTTTTTCATCGAACCAGACGATGGCGCCGGTTGGGCACCGGTCGATCGCGGCCCGGATGTTGTGGTTCCGATCGTAATCGACGACCGGCAGGTTGTTGATCATGCTGATGATGCCCGGCGCGTCTGCTGCGCAGCGGCCGCAGGCATCGCAGCCCACCTCACAGTCTTCAATCACAGGTTCGCCCTGCGCGAGGTTCTTGCAGGCCACCCACAAGCGGTGACTGACCGGGTGCAGGGAAAACAGGTCCTTGGGGCAGGCGTCTACGCAGTCGCCGCACGCCGTACAGGCATCCTCGAGAACCACCGGCAAGCCATGCTCATCCATGTAAATCGCGTCGAAGTCACATACCACTTCGCAGTCGGACAGTCCCAGGCAACCCCAGAAGCAGGCTTTTCCGCCGCCCGACACGAGTTCGGCTGCCCGGCAGGAGGGCAAGCCCTCGTACTGCGCCCGGTTGCGGGCCGTGTTCGAACCGCCCGCACAGGCCAGCCTGGCCACAACTTTTTCCTCGGCGCCGGCGTCCACCCCGAGGTATTCGGCCACCATGTCCCGTTCATCCTCATTCATCACGGTGCATTTTCCGGGCAGGGCGCCGCCTTCGACCACGGCCTGGGCCAGTCCGAGACAGCCGGGAAAACCGCAGGCGCCGCAGTTGGTGCCGGGCAACATTTCCTGGACCGCTTCGATGCGCGGGTCTTCGTCGACATGCAAAAAGCGGTGCGCCACGACCAACAAGGTCGCAAACAGGAAACAGAGTGTTGCCAATGTGAGTACGGCTATCGACATGTGGTTGCTTCAATCCCGCCTGATCGGGTCCATTCTAGTGATGGTCTCCGCGGCCCTGCATCAGGGAAATTCCCTATCCGCCTGAGGTGCGGATTCGTTCGATCCCGGCGAACCGGGATCTGCGTGGCCAGGCGCGTGCTCATGGGGGTTTTAGCGGTTGATCAGCGCGTATAGCAGTTGCTCCAGTTGCTTGCGCATATCATTCTGGACTGCCGGCGGAATCTGGCCATCGGCTGCAGGTTGTGCTGCCTCATCAGACCCCGCTTCAAGAACGCGAGGGTCCAGCAGCGCCGTCGCGGCGGCGGCAGCCGCTTGCGATTCGGTCAGACTGCTCTTGATGTTCTTGGCGCCGCTGGCGCAGCCTGCCACGAACACACCGTCGCGCGAGGTGCCGATCACCGTACCGTTGCCGCCGCTGACGGCCAGGTAGCCGTTGTCCGTCAGTTCGATGCCAGCAGCTTCCGCCAGGCGGGCCAGGCCCACGGGGGGTTCGACATCAACGCACAGGACGACCATGTCGTACGCGCTGCGGACGAAGCGGTTGACCGTCAGGTCCTCGTATGACACCTCGAGTTCGGCGTCTTCCGAGGGGTCGACTTTGAACAGCGTTCCCCAGAACACCTCGATGCCTGCGGTATCGGCCAGGCCCTGGGCTGCTTCGCGGCTCTCATCATTCGGCTGGGCCAGAATCAGCACGGCAACCTTGGCGACATCCTGTTCCAGCAACTGGTGAACCTGGCTGGCGACGATGTACAGCGCGAAAGGCGAGGGGTTGTCCAGTACCAGCAACACGCTCTCGGGATACTCCTCGTTCGAGGGCTTGGAGGCGTAACCGCCGGTCGGGCCGGGGTCTTCCAGCAGGCGCTGCAGTTCAGCGGAGGTGACGACGTCAGGGTGGGCACCGTAACCCATTTCCACGAACCGGGACGGATCCTCCGTTTTGAAGCCCGGCGCGAGTATCACCGCACCGACCTGGCGCTGGTGCACTGTCTCCAGCGCCATGTCGAAATGGATGGCGTTATCGTCGCAGACCTCGATGCAGCGGTTGCAAGGCAGGTAATTCGGCGGCGTGTTCAGACAGTCCTCGATATCGATGAAATACGGTTCCGGCAAAGTGTCCGACATCGGTGTCGAGATGGCTTTGCGATGGGTCAGGCCGGCATCGAATTCGCTGGGACGAACCTGGGGGCACACCGTGTGGCAGTTCTTGCATCGGGTGCAGGCATCGGTCACAAAGCGGGCCTGCTCGCGCACGGATACGGTGAAATTACCAGGTTTGCCTTCGATATTCTCGAGCTCCGACAAGGTCAATAACTCGATGTTTTCATTCTCCTGGATGGCGTTGAACAGCGGTGTCCGGGTGCCTTCCGAGCGATCGCCGATCGCCGAAGGCTCCAACATGGTCGCGGCCAGTCTGCCGCCCACCACCGGGCCGCGCTCCACCACGATGGCGCGTGCCCCGGCGTTCGTGCACTCCAGTGCGGCATGCAAACCGGCGATACCGCCACCGACGATCAGAATTGAATCAGTCATGCTGCTTCACCGTTCTTTGCGAACTCGATTCCGGCATCCAGGGCCCTGATGTTCAGTTCGACGATTTTGGGTTTCATGGCTTTTTTGATGGCTTCGACCATCGCGTCCCGACTGACCGCGCCGGTCTTGCCGATCAGGCACCCGAGGACGACGACGTTCTTGGCCAGGCGGTTGCCCACCTCTTCCGCAATCTTCGTGGCCGGAACCCGGCAGACGTTTTCCTCGTCGTCCGCGACCTTGACCAGGCCGCTGTCCACGATCAGGAAGCCGCCGGGTTTGAGCATCGGGCGAAACTTGGAATACGCTTCCGGGAACAACACCGCCAGCACGTCAGCCTGGGTGACGAACGGGTAGTCCACCGGTTCG
>JAHEFS010000009.1 GCA_024640045.1 Chromatiales bacterium
GGCACACTTTGCCCATCCTTGCCGCAGACACCCACGCCGGCGTCGAGTTGCAGGTCGTTACCGACCATGCTGACGCGGGTCATCGCATCGGGGCCGTTACCGATGAGGGTGGCGCCGCGTACCGGCCGGGTAACCTTGCCGTTTTCGATCAGGTAGGCCTCGCTGGCGGAGAACACGAACCGCCCGGAAGTGATATCGACCTGACCGCCGGCAAAATTAACGGCGTACAAGCCACGCTCGACGGACTCGATGATCTCTTCCGGCTGGTGCTGGCCCGCCAGCATGTAGGTATTCGTCATGCGAGGCATGGGCAGGTGTGCGAAGGACTGGCGCCTGCCGTTACCCGTGGCGTCCATTTTCATCAGGCGGGCGTTCATCTTGTCCTGCATGTAACCCTTGAGGATGCCGTCCTCGATCAGCACGGTCTGGCTGGTCGGTGTTCCCTCGTCGTCGATGGTCAGGGAACCGCGACGACCTGGCAGGGTGCCATCATCGACGATGGTCACGCCCGGCGCTGCTACCCGCTGCCCGACCTTGCCGCTGAAAGCGGACACACCTTTCCGGTTGAAATCACCTTCCAGCCCGTGTCCCACTGCTTCGTGCAACAGGACCCCGGGCCAGCCCGGGCCCAGGACCACGGTCATGGTTCCGGCGGGTGCATCCCCCGCTTCCAGGTTGACCAGGGCCTGGCGAACCGCCTCGTCGGCAAATTTCTGCCAGGCGCCATGCTCGATCAGTTCGGTGTATTCAAACCTGCCGCCACCCCCGTCGCTGCCCTGCTCACGTCGCCCACCCTGTTCCGCGATGACGGTGACCGACAATCGCACCAGCGGCCGCACATCGGCCGCCAGGTCACCATCGGCAGCCGCCACGAGGATGATTTCATGGCTGGCGGCCAGGTTGACCATGACCTGGCTGACACGCGGGTCCAGTGAGCGGGCGTAGGTATCAACCTGCCGTAGCAGATCCACCTTGTGCTCGGCACCCAGTGCCGTGATCGGATCGACCGGCTCGTACAGTGCTTCCGGGCTGCGCCGGCGCCATGCCTGAACAGACCCTTCTGAACCCTGTCGCGAAATCGCGCGGGCGGCCGTTGAAGCCTGCATAAGGGATGGCAAAACGATTTCGTCTGCGTAAGCGAATCCTGTTTTATCGCCACTCACTGCCCGGATTCCCACCCCCTGTTCCGTGCCGTGCGAGGCATTCCGGACCAGCCCATCTTCGAGCGACCAGACCTCGTGCACGACTTTCTGGAAGTAAAGGTCACCTGCATCTACAGACGCGCCCATCAAGTGGCTGAGTACGCGGCCAAGATCGTTTTGATCCAGACCCCCCGGTGTGAGCAACTGGCGCTCAGCGATGTTCAGTAATTCACTCATTCCCGGGTGCTCTCTCCGCTTCGGGTTCCATTGGAATTCTTACGACGCGCGGGTCAGTCCACGAGCCGGTGATCGAATATCTTGCCTCAGCCGCCTCACCCAGGCTCTTTTGCAACAAGCCCTGCAAAGCCAGGCCAGCGGCCGCGCCACCGGGGCCGCCAGCGAGTGCACCCAACACGGGTAGGGCCTGACCAACGCCAGGTTTAATGCTGAGGATGTAATCGAAGGTTTGCTCCTCCAGGTGCGAGCTACCTGCGATTTCCATCGTCGCTGCGGTGGACGTCAGAACCAGGTCATCGGTGTAGGCATTGCCATTTTCAAGGGTCAGGGTGCCAGCGGCTTCGTCAAAATTAAAACCTGTTCCGAACACATCACGGAAATCAAAAGCCAGTCTACGGGGCAACGCGGCGATGCTCATCAGCCCCACCATGCGCCCGGCGCCAGCATCAGCATTGATGATGGTCCCCTGAATGACGCTGAAATTGATGTCCCCGTTAAGCCTGGCCAGCGCAAATGCGGCTGGCGGCCCCGGCCACCAGGCATCGTAGCGCACCATGGTCTGGCCACCTTCCAGAACCGAAGAGATATCCAGGGCTTCCATCAATGACCCCAGGCTCTCGGACGTCATCACGACATCGAAATCAGATCGTTCGCCGTTGTCGTCCCTGACCCAGTCGCCACGTGCATTCAGGGTGAAGTCTGGCGAATTGGCCTCCACCGATGCAAAACGGAAGCCTTCCTGTCGCGGGTAGGCTTCGATTCGTGTCTCGCCCAGGTCGAGTCCCAGGTAACGGAAATTTTCTATGTAGATGTGCATTTCGGGCAGAAGCGAGGGATCGGTCTGCAGGTCTGGTTCGTCCTCGGCTGGCGGCGGGAGGTGCAAGGTCTCCAACTGTGCCGTCAGGCTGTGTGAACCATCTTCAGAATGGCTGTAGCGAATCTCACCGGCGAGAGCCTCACTGTCGAACGTCCCACTGATCAGGTCGCTCGTATAGACAATTTGCATATCGACGTCGTTGAAGTCCCGGCCCAACAGATGCAGGGACCGGGCTGACAGGGTCACCGGCTGCAATTCGAGGCTGCCGAGCGCCTGTTGCTCCGAAAAACGCTGGGTCAGGCTTTGCACCCACCCGTCAAAATCCAGATCACCGGCCTGGCCGGTGATGCGCAGTTGACCCGGTTCGGGAAGGCTGGCGTCACCCTCTCCAACATGAACGTACGCTCGCTGGATCGACTGGAAACCATCGGGCAGGTCGAAGGCCATGCTGAGTCGGCCAGGTACTTCTATCCTGCAAACAGGATCAGCAGCGCGAACCGGATAGCGGACATGCAGTGGCCACTCAGCCTCGGCAGGCTTGAACAGGGGCGCCGGGTGATCAATCGTGGCGCCCACGAGCGTGGAGGTGACATCCAGCCAGATTTCCGATGGGGTCTCACCGAGGGTTGGCTCGATGATGAGCGTGGCCGTGATATCGGAGTTTCCTGAAACTGCCTGAAGCAGGCCCTCGCTTTCCAGAACAGGAACGGGAATCAGTTCGAGTACAGGCAGGTTACCCTGCAACTCGCTGCGGAAACTCGCCTGTTTCGCCCAGCCAGCTTCGACCAACACTCGCGTGTCGTGCCCACGATACCGGGCTGCCAGTTCCCTGGCAGACAAACCATTGCGGTCGAATTCGAGACTGCCGGTAATATTGTCGAGATGGAATGATGACCGCAATTCGGTAAATCCATTGCCCGGCAGTTGCAGTTGGCCATTGATCGTCATCGGCTCACCGTTGGCCTTCAGCGCAACCCTGAGCTGGCCTGTGATGGAAGCAGCGCCCTCCAGGAGGAACTGGTCCGGGTCGATATTGGCGTTATCCAGCAACGGCGTCTCGCGGATGTAACCCAGCAAGCCGGGCAGCGTCAGGTCGGTGGCAAACTCGAGTTCAAGCACTGGCGCCTGAAAGTTTCTGATTTCCCCCGTGACCTGTCGAACAGGCACACCGGCCAGGGAAGCGGCCGAGGTGTTGACCGTCATGGCGGCCCCCAGGAAATGTGCGCTGCCATCCAACCCATTACCGCGGGGCCAGCCCGGATAGTAATCGAGTTCCATTCCACGAAAATCGGCTGTGGCTTCCAGTTGCCCCTCGCCGCCTGTGAATGGCCAATCATCCATGTCCCCGTTCAGCATGAAGCGCCCGGCAACCACTTCCCCACCGGCCAGGCCTTGGCTGAGCCAGTCCGAGACGGCCGGCTTCAGGACCTCACGCGGCCAGTAGTCTCGCAAACCGGCAACATCTGCGCGATGCACGATGGCATTGATATCCACCACCGGTTTACCTTCAGATTTCGCGAACCGAAGCCGCCCGGATGCTTCGAGACTCGCATTACGCAAGGTGCATTCCCGAGTGTCTGCCTGCCAGGTACTTCCCCAGCCGATTTCCAGTGTGCAGGAAGGGATATCCACCACCAAAGGCCGGCGGAAGTTTCTCGGCCATTCGACCTCTACAGCCTGACCGGAAAACTCGACCTGGCCTTCACCGGCCAGCAGGTCCGCCTGGCCACTGATGCCCGTGACGTCGGGCCAGCGGTCCCAGTCCCAGGCCCTGGCACCGTCGAAGGCACCCCGGGCCATGTAAAGTTTCCAGCGCCGGTCAAGAATCAGGTCAAAAGCACGGACCTCGCCGCTGGCCTGTTTCGGAACGTTTCGCGGCCAAGCTGTTTTATAAACCGACATGATGCGCTGGGTCAGGCTGAGCGGGAATTCAACTTCCAGTGAGTCGGCGCTGACCCACAGACCGAGATTGCCGGGGATATTGCGTTCGACCGATAAACGGTCAGTACCCCAGACCTCGCCATTCTGCTCGATTTCAAACTCGGAAAAATCCAGGCGCCAGGACTTGCGCTCCAGAAAAGACCAGTGAAAACGCGCGTTCATGTGGTCCACGCGCAAGGGCTCGGGCTCACCCGCCAGGTGCGAATCCCGCAGATCCACGACCCCTTCCATGGTCTGGCCCGAGTCCCGCGCCCAGTCTCCCCAGACTTCGGCGTTCAGCCATCCGTCCTGTGGGATCAGGGGATGACTGGGTACCTGGCGCACAAGCTCCGCAATCATCAACTCACGCGTCTTCGCATGCCATTGAGCGCTGACCAATTTCTGGTCTTCATCCAGCGTCATAAGCAAAGTTGCCTTAAGATCCCCCAGTATCCGGCCCCGGCCGCCACTGGTGACGTTTGCCTGGATTTCTGCTGCAATCTCCGAACCATCGAGCTGCAGTCGCCCTTTCACCTGGGTGAACTGGGCGGAAATTTCTCTGGCCGGGTCATCGAAGCTCAACCGGGAATCTTCAAGGCGTAACTCACCGACGATGGCCAGGACCCGGGTGCCCGAGCCCCCCTGCCCGTTTCTCCCGCTCACACCAAGGCCGGACAACTCCCAGCGCCCGTCGGGAAGGTGCGCCAGGGAGAGGTCGGCGCCGATGATCTGAAATGTGTACAGAGGACGGCCAGGTAACAATGCATTGAGCGGCTTGATATCAAGCGCAGCCTTTTGGAACGCAATCTCGCCCTCGTCACTGCCCGGAGCGAGGAAATTTACGCCCTGCAGGCTGATCCGCGGCCCGAAAGCCTTCCATTCACCCGTGAAGCTCTCGATTCTGACCTGCTGGCCGAACTCACCGGACAACCATTCCTCGAGTTGCGGCTGGTAACGATCGCTGTAGGGCATCACCAGCTTGCCGACACCGACCAGGATAGCTGCCAGCAGGGTGAGCAAGGTCAGCGCAGTCCAGAAAATGGAGCGCAACCGGCGAAAAAGCGTCTTCGCGCGAGTCATGTCAGGCCAATCCACCTACCCGACGGGTGTTAAAGCAAAACCACATCGAATTGCTCCTGCTCATACTGCTCCTCACGCTGGAACCGAATGGTCTTACCGGTCAGTTCCTCCAGTTCAGCCACTGTTGTGGATTGTTCATCCAGAACCAGGTCGACGACAACAGGCGCAGCAAATACCAACAACTTGTCGGCTTCGAACTGCCGGCCCGAGCGCATGATTTCACGAAAAACCTCGGAACAAACGGTTTCCGCGCTCTTGATGAAACCACGGCCCGAGCAGGTCGGGCAGGACTCGCACAAGAGGTGACCGAGGCTTTCGCGGGTGCGCTTGCGCGTCATCTCGACCAGGCCAAGCGGTGACAGGTCATTGACATGGGTGCGTGCATAGTCACGCTGCAGGGCCTGCTCCAGGGCACGCATCACCTGTCGCCGGTGTTCATCATCCGTCATGTCGATGAAATCGATGATGATGATACCGCCCAGGTTGCGGAGCCGAAGCTGGCGTGCGATTGCCTGGGCAGCCTCGAGGTTGGTCTTGTAGATCGTTTCTTCGAGCGTGCGATGTCCGACATAAGCCCCTGTGTTGACGTCGATCGTCGTCATCGCCTCGGTCTGATCGATGATCAGCGAGCCACCCGATTTAAGGCGAACTTCGCGCTGCAATGCCAGGTTGATCTCGTCTTCGACGCCGTACACATCAAAGATGGGGCGATCGGCGTCATATTTCTCGATTCGCGAGACCCACTCCGGCAGAAAACGCCCGACGAATGCCTGGATATCCTCGAAGCCCTGTTGCGAATCGATCCGGACCTTGTCGACGTCACTGTGCATCAGGTCGCGCAGCGCGCGCAGCGGCAGCGACAGGTCATCGTAGAGACATTCACCCGCGCCCAGGTTACGCCGATTCTCGCAAATGCTTTCCCAGAGCTTGCCCAGGTAGGCCATGTCGGCGGCCAGGGCAAATTCGTCTACCCCTTCAGCGTTGGTGCGAACAATGTAGCCATGGTCATCGTCTTCGTTCCGCAGCAAGCCGACCATGGATTTCAGCCGGGCACGCTCGACTTCGTCCTCGATCCGCATGGAAACCCCGATACTGCCGCTGTTAGGCAACAAGACCAGAAAGCGCGAGGGAATGCTGAGGTGGGTAGTCAGTCGAGCGCCCTTGGTGCCGATCGGATCCTTGATCACCTGCACCACGATATCCGACTGTTCACGCACCAGCTCCTGGATCAGTGGTTCCGTTACTTCGGTCTGTTCCGCGACCTCGCCATTGACTTGCCGCAAGGCCGGGGGCCGGGCCACATCAGATGCGTGCAGGAAAGCAGTTCGCTCCAGCGCCACATCCACAAAAGCGGCCTGCATGCCCGGTAAAACGCGTGAAACCCGGCCCTTGTAGATATTCCCCAGGTAGCCGTAATGGCTGGCGCGGTCCAGCCAAACTTCCTGGAGCATGCCATTCTCGACGACCGCCACCCGGGTCTCGGTCGGCGTGATGTTGATCAGAATTTCTTCGCTCACCGGCGAATCATCCAGGCAGGACCAGCGCAACGCTGACCCACCAAGTCTTGACGATCTCTAGCATAGCACTTTGGCGGACATGGGCCGTCCCGATACACCTCATTCCAGCACTCCGGCCCACTCCAGCAACTGCGCCGTCTCGTACAGGGGCAGACCCATGACTCCGGAGAAGCTCCCGTCGATGTGGCTGACCCAGCGCGCCGCCCCGCCCTGAACAGCGTAGGCCCCTGCCTTGTCCAGTGGTTCATCCCCGGAGCAATAGTGCTGCACCCACGGCCGGGGCATTTCCGCGAAGGTTACCCCGGTACGGTTGACCAGGCTTCTTACCTGATTGTGGCCGCACGCGATAGCGACTGCGGAAATGACCTCGTGCCTGCGGCCTGACAGTTCACCCAGCATCCGTTCGGCATCCTGTCCAGACTCCGGTTTCAGCAAGATCTTCCCATCGAGCACGACAATGGTGTCGGCGCCCAGCGCCGGCAGACTCGCCCCTCCCTTGCGCCAACCGGTCAGTGCCTTTTCGCGCGCCAGGCGTTCAGCATAATCGGCCGGCGACTCGCCGGATATGTAGCTTTCATCGATGTCCGCATCGAGAGAGGTAAAGCGCACGCCCAACTGCGCGAGCAATTCGTGCCGTCGGGGCGAGGCGGAAGCCAGAATGATGGCGGGCTGCTCGTTCACGCGCGATGATAAGGGTGATTGTTAAGAAAGCTCCACGCCCGGTAGAGTTGTTCGGCCAAAATCACGCGAACCAAGGCGTGCGGCAGGGTCATGGCGCCGAGCGACCAGCGTTGTTCGGCGCGCTGGAGGCAATCCTTTGAGAGGCCATCCGGGCCGCCAATCAAAAAGCAAACGTCCTGGCCTTCCTTCATCCAGCGCTCGAGCTGGCGTGCAAGGTCCTCCGTGGACCAGGGAGACCCGGTAATTTCCAGCGCCACCACGCGGGCGCCTGCAGGCACCGCCGATAGCAGGGACTCACCCTCCTGCTGGCGGGCGCGTTCGATATCCGGGTTCTTGCCACGGTGCGCCAAAGGCAGCTCCCGGAGATCCAGACCGAGTGCCGCAGGCATCCGACGGCTATATTCCGACCAGGCCTCCGACACCCAGACAGGCGCACGCTGCCCGATAGCAGCCACACTCAAGTGCATGGAATCAGACCGGTACGGTTTTGCCGGAACGCTGCCCGGCGCCGACTTCCCAGAGTTTTTCCAGGTTATAGAACGCGCGTGTCTGAGGCAGCATCAGGTGAACGATGACGTCATTTAGATCAACGAGCACCCACTCGCCTTCCCGCTCACCTTCAACCCCAAGTGGCACACAACCGGCACCCTTGGCTTTTTGCACGACCTTCTCAGCCATACCCTTCACGTGCCGGGTGGAATTTCCCGAGGCGATGATAAGCGTATCGGTCAGCGAACTGACGCCACATACATCAATGACCTGTAAATCATTGGCCTTGAGGTCCTCCAGGCACGAGATGACGAGTTGTCGCAATTGATCAGCGGAAAGTTCTTCGGCGGGTATTGGCTTGTTCAAATGATCAGGTACCTGTGATTTGCAGGGTAAGGGCGCAATTCTATCGTGCCAGGGAAACCCTTCTCAAGCGCGGAGCAGTTTGCGGGGTTCAGCGATACAGTCCGTTTTCTTCCATATATTCGATGACTTTGTCCGGCATCAGGAAGCGCGGAGAGCTTTCCGCGCGCACCAGGGAACGGATCGCCGAGGAAGCGATGTCCAATTGCGTCACCTGCACATGCCAGACGAGTCCGGCCGGTTGGGTGTGCAGTTGCTCGACATCCCTGGCCACACGTCGGGAAAACTGTTCCTGGACTGGGCCTTTAAATGCCATTGGCTGACCCGGCCTCCTCATGACCACGACATGCGCCAGTTCAAACAGCCGGGTCCAGCGATGCCATGAATCCAGGCTGGCGGCATTGTCCTGGCCAACGATCAGTGCAATGGGCAGATCGCCAGATTCCAAGCGAATATCACTGAGAGTATCGACCATGTAGGAGGGGCCGGGGCGCTGTAGCTCGCGCTCATCAATACTGAAGCCGGGCAGGCCCCGAGTCGCCAGTCGCAGCATGTCGAGACGAAACCGGGCGGCACTGACAGTTCCCGTACGGTGCGGTGGGCGGCCAGCGGGCAGCAAGCGAAAATCATCGATCGCCAACTGCTCTCGCACTTCCAGAGCGGGCCTCAAATGGCCAAAATGAACCGGGTCGAACGTCCCCCCGAATACGCCGATCATCAGGCGGCCATACCGCAAATCAGGTGGTCCAGGCTGTGCCAGGCGTCACCCTGATCCATGCCCTTGCTTTGCCGGTCGATCAGCGACAGGGATTGGAAAGCCTGGTTGAGTCGCTCCGTTTCGAAACGCCTGGCGGCGGTTCGCATGGGGCCTTGGCGAGAAGGCCAGACGTTGAGGCGCCTGAAAACCTGCGTTTCGGACTCTCCGGCACGCATGGCCAGGCGATAGCCCTCGAGAACGCTGAATTCCCGAAACAGCGCGCCGGTTACAAGCTGGATGGGAACGCCCATCCTGTGGAGTCCGGCGGCGACTCGCAGACCCTCGCCCACCTGGCCGGCGAGCATGCGCTCGGCCAGCAGGAAACTGTCGAAGCGAGCACTGTCCGCAACCGATCGTTCGACATCCTCCACCGATACCGTACCCCGGCCCTTGAGCAGGACGAGCTTCTCGACTTCCTGTCGGGCGGCCAGCAAGTTCCCTTCCAGGCGTTCGGCAAGCATCATGACGGCTTCGCGATCCGGTTGCAGGCCAGCCTGCGTCATTCGCGCCTGGACCCAGCCAGGCATTTCCGCCGGCTTGACCGGCCAGATGTCGATTCGAACACCCGCTTTTTCCAGCACGCCAGCCCACTTGGACTTGCGCGAACTCGCGTCCCATTCGTCACAGCTGATAACCAGCAACAGGTCTGGGTCGGGCTGCCCTGCCCATTCGACCAGTGCGGCCGCACCCTCTCGTCCAGGCTTGCCGGTGGGCAATCTCAGATCGATGATTTTGCGCGACGCAAACAACGAAGGCGCACCCCCGGCTCCGGCCAGATCAGCCCAGTCGAAACCGCGCCCGACCTGCAAAAGCTCCCGCTCGGTGAAACCCTGTTGCCGGGCTGTTGCGAATACCTGGTCGCGGCATTCCTGGACCAACAACATCTCTGAACCACCAATCAGGTATAGCGGTGCCAAGCCGCGCTGGAGCTGTCCGGTCAGCTGTTCAATCCGCAGGGGCATGTCAGGTTCCGGTGGTACTGAGCCGCCGGATCACCAGGCGTGCCAGCGTGTCGGACATCTCGCGACGCAGTTGCTCATCCTCCTGGGCTGCGCCCAGGATTTCCGTCTCGTCAAAGCTGATCACACGGCTTTGCTCGAGCTTCTGGACGGGCGCCAGCACGGCTCCCCGACTGTCCAGCAAGGCGAACTCGACGGTGTGGCGTAAACGATACTCACGAACCCGGGCATTGTCTCCGATGGTAAGAATTTCCTTGCGCACGCGGCTGCTCAGAATTTGCAGCACGGCAGTGGCGGAATCGTCGTCCACCACACTGACGCCGCCCTGCTCCAGCAGGACTCGCAAGCGGCGGGCGAACTGCGCATAAGGGTCCGGTGCTTCCAGTCTGACGTGCTCCATTTCTGGCGGCAGGCTGGATTGCTGTTGCAGGTGAAAACCACAACCTGCCAGCACCAGGCTCGTCAACAATAAAAGGAAGAAACGCCCTCGCATAGTTCAGCCAACCACGATATTCAGGAGCCGATCGGGCACATGTATCAGCTTGCGGATGGATTTCCCGTCGATGTGCCTCTGAACGTTTTCTTCTGCCAGGGCCGCATCGCGCACACTGTCCTCGTCACTGCCTGCCGGCATTTCCATGCGTGCCCGGACCTTGCCATTAACCTGCACCACCAATTGCACCCGGGAACGCTCGCGGGCGGCTTCATCGGTTTCGGGCCAACGGACAGATGTCAGCGGTTCCGCTTCACCCAGGGCTGTCCAGAGTTCTTCACAAACGTGCGGTGTGACCGGCGCCAGCAGGCGGACGATCGCTCGCCAGCCCTCGTCACGAACTGCCCAACCCGGGCCGCTGTCATCATCAAATCGGCTGAGATGATTGGTCAGTTCCATGATGGCGGCGATAGCCGTATTGAAAGTGAACCTTCGGCCGATGTCATCGGTAACCTTGGCGATCGTGTCGTGCACCAGGCGCCGGATGTGATTTTGTTGGTCGTTCAGAGACCCAATGTCAAGCGCTGCTTTTGGGCCAGCGGCATGGGCCATGATCAGCGTCCACAGACGCCGCAAGAATCGGAAAGCGCCTTCCACGCCGGATTCCGACCACTCGAGTGACTGGTCGGGCGGTGCTGCAAACATGGAGAACAGACGGACCGTATCGGCACCGTAGTACTCCACCAGGTAACTGGGGTCCACGCCGTTGTTGCGCGATTTGGACATTTTTTCCACCGGGCCGATAACAACAGGCAACCCGTCGTCCAGCAGCCGTGCCCCAACAACCTTGCCCTTGTCGTCACGTTCCACCTCAACGTCGGCAGGGTTGATCCACGTGATCTCACCCGAGCTTTTCTCGCGGCTGAACGTCTCGGCCACCACCATGCCCTGGCACAACAGGTTCGTGGCCGGTTCATCGCAAGCCACCAAACCCGCGTCGCGGAGCAGCTTGTGATAGAAGCGAAAATACATAAGGTGGAGGATGGCGTGCTCGATACCGCCGATATACTGATCAACCGGCAGCCAGTAATTGGCCCGGTCATCCAGTTGCGCATCGGCGTCCGGGCTGCAGTAACGGGCGTAGTACCAGGATGACTCCATAAAGGTGTCGAAGGTATCTGTCTCGCGCTCTGCCGCAACGCCACACGCCGGACATTGTGTGCGTCGCCAATCCGGATCCGCCTTGATTGGCGATTGCACACCCATGAAGGTGACGTCCTCCGGCAACACCACGGGCAACTGCTCTTCCGGCACCGGGACAGCGCCGCAATCCGGGCAATAGATCACCGGGATCGGACAACCCCAGTAGCGTTGCCGGCTAACACCCCAGTCACGTAGCCGGAAATTCACCTTACGCTCACCCAACCCGCTTTCGCTGAGCCAGTTCAGTGCTTTCTCCAACGCTTCTTCTTTTTGCAGACCATCCAGCCATTCGCTGTTGATGGCAGGGCCGTCACCCGTCCAGGCCTCGCCCTCCCAGTCTGCCGGCGGCTGCACCGTCCGGATGATCGGCAGCCCATACGCTTTGGCGAAATCCCAGTCACGCTGATCCTCACCCGGCACCGCCATGATGGCGCCCGTGCCGTAACCCATCAGCACGTAGTCCGCCAGGTACACGGGCACCGGTTGCTGGTTGAACGGGTTGATGACGAAAGCACCCGTGAACACGCCCCGCTTGTCACCCGTATCAGCGGTGCGTTCGGCTTCGGTCACCGCGCCGACTTCCCGAATGAATGTCTCGACCGCTGCTCGTTGCGCTTCGGTCGTAATATCGGATACCAAGGGGTGCTCAGGTGCCAATACTGCGTAAGTCATGCCAAAAGTGGTATCGGGACGGGTCGTGAAAATTCGGAAGGCCAGACCACCGGCGTGTGGTTGGCCCTGTTCATCGCAAACCTGCAAGTCGAATTCGGCGCCCTCGGAACGTCCGATCCAGTTGCGCTGCATTGTTTTTACCGCATCCGGCCAACCCTCGAGTGAGTCCAATTCACTCAACAGTTCGTCGGCATAGTCGGTGATGCGCAAAAACCACTGCGGAATGGAACGTCGCTCCACCAAGGCGCCGGAGCGCCAACCACGCCCGTCGACGACCTGCTCGTTGGCCAGCACGGTCTGGTCTATGGGATCCCAATTAACTTCCGAGTCCTTGCGGTAGGCCAGACCCTGCTTCATGAGGCGGGTGAACATTACCTGTTCCCAGCGGTAGTATTCCGGCGTGCACGTGGTGACTTCCCGGGACCAGTCATAGCCGAAGCCCATGCGCTCCAACTGGCCGCGCATGTGCTCGATGTTCTGATAGGTCCATTTGGCCGGCGCCGTATTGTTCTTGATAGCGGCATTTTCGGCGGGCAAGCCAAAAGCATCCCAACCCATCGGTTGCAGGACGTTCTTGCCCTGCATGCGCTGGTAGCGACTGATCACGTCGCCGATCGTGTAATTCCGAACGTGGCCCATGTGCAGGGCTCCGGACGGATACGGCAGCATCGACAGGCAGTAGAACTTTTCACGGGAGGTGTCTTCGACCGCGCGAAATACGCCGTCGCTTTGCCAACGCGCCTGAACGCGTGCCTCTAATTCGGCGGGATGATAGGCTTCCTGGGTCATGATGAAATATTGGAAACGGGCAAGGGTCAGGGTAAACCCGAAGCTTAACTGACCCCCACCCGACAGGAAAGCCCTGTGGTGCGAGCGTGGCAACGCGCGCCCGACGGCGAGACTGCCTTCGGGTCAGGAACGATCGCGTATATAACCCAGCAGCCCAGCCAGCCCGGGCGCATCGGCGTCACCGCCAGCCAAGCCTCGCTGTACGCCAGGCGCCAGTTGTTTACCTAACTCGACCCCCCACTGATCGAAGGCGTTGATGGACCAGAGAACACTTTCGACAAACACCTTATGTTCATAAAGCGCAAGCAGGCGCCCCAGGTTGGCCGGTGTCAGTTCGTCCAACATCAGGATTTCGCTGGGACGGTTGCCAGTGAATGTCCTGTGCGGCAACAACATGCCAGCGTCGGACACGCCCGCTTCCGACATCTGCGCCAATGTAGCTTCACTCGTGCGGCCGCAAGCCAGCGCCGTGGCCTGAGCCAACATGTTGGCCAACAATTCCTGGTGGGCCTCGGAGTCATTGTGAGCTGGACGAACGACCCCCACGAAATTAACCGGCACGATATCCGTGCCCTGGTGCAGGGCCTGAAAAACGGAATGCTGGGCTTCCGTTCCACTTTCACCAAAGACGACCGGGGAAGTCGCCTCCGGGCAAGGTTCGCCCGTGACCGTAACGGACTTGCCGTTCGATTCCATGATGACCTGCTGGAGATGGCTGGGCAGCAGCTTTAGTCGCTGATCATAGGGAAAGACTCCCCAACTGCAAAAGCCACAGACATTGCGATGCCAGGCCCCATTCAAACCCATGATGACAGGCAGATTGTCCGCCGGTTGAGCGTCACGGAAATGGCGATCCATGTCGGCTGCACCCGCCAGCAATTCACGAAAAGCCGTAGCACCCATGGTTGCCGCCGCACTCAGGCTCACGGGCGACCAGAGCGAGTAGCGCCCACCGACCCAGTCTGGAAGGTACAGGACCTGTTGTTCCGGCACACCGAAATCCATGGCTTTTTCGAGGGCGCCAGTGACGGCGAACTGGCGCTTACGCACTGCTTCTGCGTCGAGCGTTTTTTCCATCCACTGCCGGACACGACGTGCGTGGAGCAGGGTGTCACCCGTGGTAAAGCTTTTGGAAGCTGCCACCATAATGGTGTTCGCAGCATTCAATCGCGGCAGCAAGGCCTCGCGTCCATGGGCATCGACAGACCCCAGGAAGTGGACGTTCGGAACCTCACTCCCGGCCTGCCCCAGCGCTTCATGCAGCAACCGGGTCCCCAACAATGAGCCGCCAATTCCAATGTGTACGATGTCGGTGATGCGGGCTTCGGGTTGGCTGGGTAGCCGACCCCGGTGCAACCTGTCTGCGAACTCGAGCATAAAATCGACGGCATCAAGCGCCTGCTGCGCATCCGCCGGCCGCTGTTCCAGTGGAATGCAATCGCCGCGCAAGAGCATGTGGAGCGCGGGACGATGCTCAGTCAGGTTGACGGCTTCACCACCAAAAAGCTGACCGCGCGCTTCTTCAAGCCCGGCTTCACTGGCCAGTTCGAGCAGTTGCCCGAAAGCTGTATCATCGATGTGGACCCGTGAGTAATCGAGCAGAACTCCGCCCAGTGATGCGCTGAACCGTTCGAAACGACCAGGTTGAGCCAACAAATCGACGAGCGGTTCACTCATCAAAGTTTTGTTGTATTTACGCAACACATCAAACATGACGCCACCCGCTATCGGCCGAGAAATGATTGTTTAAAAATGCCATCAACACATAGCCGATTCTACGCAATCGGACTCAATTTTCGCCAAATCACCCTGGGAACAGGGTCAATTCGGATCGATAAAACACCAGAATAAAAATTGTAACCTACTGATTAACAGGTCTTTTAAGTCGTTTTAATGCAAGATATTCGGGGCAAAAAAAACCTCTCCCCCGTGAAGGGGAGAGGCAGGCTTTTGGAGTGATGTACCCGTCTTTCGCGCCCTGCGTCCTTGGTATAAGTTGCACTTTTACCAAGGCTGGTTGCAATAATACCACTAAACCCCTCCAATGCCAAGCCCGATCAGCGATTAACCAAACGAGATGCTAACGGGAGACGAGCCGCACGCCCTGCTCGGGCAATCGCCTCAATAAATGACGGACCACGCCTCTCGCTGGTATCCGCAAATCCGGCTCCAATTCAGCCAGCGGCTGCAGAACAAAGCGCCGGCGATGCAGTTGCGGATGGGGCAAGACAAGTCGTTTGAGGCGCAGAATCTGTTCCCCCGCCAGCAGCAAGTCAAGATCGATCACCCTCGGGCCCCAACGCCGCTCGTCTCTGCGCCGCCCCATAGCCTGTTCCACCCGTTGCAGATGATCCAGCAACGACAGCGGACCGAGATCGCTTTCAAGCAGGGCAACCGCATTGGTAAACTCCGGTTGGTCCAACACACCCCATGGTGCACTCCGGTAGCAGCCGGAGCGGCGGCATACCGAAACCAGGCCGGTCGATTCAAGGTGGTTCAGTGCTTGCGTAATTTGCGCCGGACCGTCACCGATATTACTGCCCAGCCCGATCCAGTACTGCATCGACCTTAACCCGCATTCGATGTCTTGCGAGTCCTGGGCCGACGGCGACGACGCGGTGGTCTTTTTCGCTCCGGTGACGACTCGGGCTGCTCCTCCGCCTGGGCCTTCGTCCAGAAATCAGCCAAATCCTGCCATTGGCTGTCTTCGAGCGCCCTCAGGAGCAAGAAATCATAGGCAGCGCGAAACTTGGGGTGATGGAGGATGCGCATGGCGCGCCGTCCCCGGGTCTTGTTGAGCCGGTGTTGCATCAGCCAGATTTCCCGGGTCACAGTACTGAACCGGCGTGGCAACGCGGTTCTTTGTACCTGTTCATAAATGATTTCCTCAGCCGCCTGCTGCAGGGCCTGAAAATCAGAGTCCGTGGATGTTCGCAGCTTTTCGGCGCGCTCGTTGACCGGTTGCCACAGCAAGGCCGCATATAGAAAGGCCGGCGTCACCGACTGGTTCCCGGCCACTCGCTGGTCGGTGTTGAGCAAAGCCTCTCGTAGCAGCGGAGTGACCTCGGCTTTGCCGGAACCCCCTTTCTGGCGCAGCACCGGGAAAAGCGCGAGCGTCAGGCGAAATCTTTGCAGCGCCTCGAGCGTTCTCGCGGCATGCCCGGTGAGAAAGAGCTTGCACACCTCCTCGAATAACCGCGCCGGCGGAATACCATCCAGCAGATCGGCAAGTTCCGGAATGGGTTCAGCAGTTTCCGGTGCTGGTTCGACACCGAGCTTGGCGACAAAACGGGCCGCACGCAGCAGGCGAACCGGGTCCTCCCGGTAACGAGTCACCGGATCCCCGATTAACGTCAAACGCCGGTCGGCCAGATCCTGGAAGCCCCCTACAAAGTCGCGGATATCGCCGGTGACCGGATCCATGAACAGGGCATTGATGGTGAAATCACGACGACGCGCGTCCTCTTCCAGGGAGCCCCAGACGTTATCGCGCAAGATGCGTCCATCGGCGTGCTTTCGCTCGTCAGACGGGTGTCCGCCCGAACCGCGGAAGGTGGCAACTTCGACCAGTACTCCTCGGTGCCGGACGTGGGCCAGTCGAAAGCGGCGACCGATAAGCAGGCAGCGCGGGAAGACAATTTTGACCTCTTCCGGCGTGGCGTCAGTGGCCACATCGAAGTCCTTGGGCACTTTACCCAACAACAGATCGCGCACGCTTCCACCCACGATATAAGCTTCGTGCCCGGCTTGCTGAAGACGCTGGACGACCTCGGTGGTGTGTGGGCACAAGGCCTGAACCGCCAGGCCATGCTGCGCGGCAGAAATCACTTTGGAGTCGCTGATACTGAATATCCCGGAATTGGTTACATTGATCTGTGCGCCCAACCCATTTCGCAGTTGAACACGTCGCTCGCGTTAGTTTACCATGAGCCCCCGTTTCAGCGGAGTATCCAGTAACTTCGCGGAAAGCGGTACTCCGATCCGGGGCAAGGCAATTTCCGGTCCGGAGAAATACGAGGCTCCCTTCGTCTAGCGGTTAGGACGCCGCCCTCTCAAGGCGGAAACACGAGTTCGATTCTCGTAGGGAGCGCCATTCGATTCCCTTGACTCAAGCAGAGCACTATCCAACCGCATGACTTTTGTTGTTACCGAAAACTGCATCAAGTGCAAATATACCGACTGTGTGGAGGTCTGCCCGGTCGATTGCTTTCACGAAGGTCCGAATTTTCTCGTCATCGACCCGGAAGAGTGCATCGATTGCACCCTGTGTGAGCCGGAATGCCCGGCGGAGGCCATTTACCCGGAGGATGACCTGCCTTCCGGCCAGGAGCATTTCATCGCGCTCAATGAAGAGTTGTCGCGGATCTGGCCAGTCATCATCGAGCTCAAGGAACCGCCGCCCGACGCCGCCGAATGGGACGGCAAGCCGAACAAACTGGAATTACTGGAAAAATAATCAGGGCCGCCAGGGCGGCCGAGTCATTGCAACGGGTTTATCCCAGTCGCTCCATGAAGATGGCGAGAATGTGTTCGCCGGCGGCGGTATCGACCGACTCACCCCCCGGATAATTCAGGTAAACGCGCGTTTGCTCGCCATCCGGCGCCAACCGGGTGCGGTATCTGCCCGAATAGTTCGGGCCCTGGTCATTACGCCAAAACATCAGTTTCTGGAAAAATCCGCGATCATCCACGCGCATTTGCGTGTACTCGAATTCGTGGCCTCCCTCGGGATCACGCTCTATCAATCGCATTCCACTGCGCTCAATGGCGTAGCCCAATCGGCGGGCCACGCTATCAGACGAATCCTTAACCTGCAGGTAGACACCCTGAGCCGACCAGGCCAGAAAGGCGTTGGTATCTCCGCGCCCGCCGGTTGCGACCGCACGGGGCGGTCCGGGATTCAACTCATCGCCGGAAGGCGTGCGCATGTATGGCACGGTAATTTCAACCGGCCGGACGAATACCAGGGAATCGAGATCTTCAGGAACCTGTAGCGTTCCACCGGGATCGCTGTCGAGATACTCCGGCGGCTTGTCCCGAAATAACGAACAGGCGGGCAACAGCAGCACCACCAGCAACATCAACCATACGGATCTTGTTTTTCTCGCCATCATTTTCCTGTTTTCAATCATCCCGCAAGCCTGCCAAAGACAGACTGATCTCGACTCGGGAATGAAACCTTTCTTCCAATGGAGTCAATGGTAACCGGATTCTGCCATCCATGAGGCCCATTCTTTCTTGTCATGAGGTATCACCAACAGCGCACCAGCGACACCGGCGGGCCACCCCGGCCGGTTTGTGAGCAGCCCTGCTGGCGATTGAGGGCATCGTCCCGCTGACTGCCTGAACCCTTCCACCCAGAGGCGTCTTCACCACTGATCGGGCAGGGTCGCAATGACAGCCGTGTCGCCTGCGACAACCCGGCCAACGCCCCCATGCTCAAGAGGGATTCATACCGCTCGACAATGCCGCCCTCGAACATGAAATGCTGCCGGTCGAACGTGGCGGCCATGGTACTTGCGGACCCTCCGGCTGACAAGTATCCTGCCGAGCATCACCGGACTATAAATGACCGGTACCCGCAGCCCGATTAGAGGTTTTCATGGTCCAGATTGGCAAGCGCATCGCAAACTTCAAACTTCCCGCCACCGGTGACAAAAACATTTCTCTGAAAGACTTCAAGGGCCGGAAACTGATTCTTTATTTCTATCCCAAGGACAACACGCCGGGGTGTACCCGCGAAGGGCAGGATTTTCGTGACGCATACGACGATTTCCTCGCAGCGGGCGCCGATATCGTCGGGGTCTCCAGAGACAGTGTGAAAACTCACGAAAATTTCTGTGCCAAGCAATCATTTCCGTTCGATCTCATCTCGGACACCGAAGAGACGCTGTGCCAGCAGTTTGACGTCATCAAGGAAAAAAACATGTACGGACGCAAGTACATGGGTATCGAACGCAGCACCTTCCTGATCGGTGGAGATGGCGTTCTGCGCGCCGAGTGGCGCAAGGTTCGCGTACCGGGCCACGTGGCGGAAGTGCTCGACGCCGCGAATTCACTCTAACACCGAGGGAACCCCACCCGAATGGGAAAAAACAAACGGTTGTACGTGCTCGATACCAACGTGTTGATGCACGACCCCACTGCCCTGTTCCGCTTTGAAGAACACGACATCTTCATTCCGATGATGGTGCTCGAGGAACTCGATGCCGCCAAGAAGGGCTTGTCCGAAGTCAGCCGGAACGTTCGGCAGGTAAGCCGGTTCATTGGTGAAATGATGAGCCGCCAGGGTGCCAGCAGCCTGGCCGACGGCCTGAAGCTGGAAATTCCCGACGGACTCGATCTCCCGCTTAGCCGCGGCAAGCTTTATTTCCAGACCCGGATGCCCGAGGCGCACTCGAGCCTGCTGCGTGATGGATCCTTCGCCGATAATGAAATTCTGAGCACCGTTGTTTCGCTTAAGGAAAACGGCGAAGCGCAGGACGTGATCCTGGTATCGAAAGACATCAATCTGCGCATCAAGGCTGCGATACTCGGCGTGACGGCCGAAGACTATTTCAACGACCGCGCACTGGATGATCTCAGCCTGCTTTACCAGGGCATGGAGATCAAGGGTGATGAGTTCTGGGATGAACGCCCCAACGTCGACTCCTGGAGCGAGGGCGGCCAGACTTTTTATCGTATCCCACGACTGGAAGATGAGATCTGGTACCCCAACCAGTGCATCGCCGTCGGCGAGGGAGAGGGCATCGAGGCCATCGTCGACCAGGTACACGGCCAGCACGTCGTCCTGCGCCTGGTCACCGATTACATGAACGGCAGGAACGGCGTCTGGGGCATTCAGGCGAGAAACCGGGAACAGAATTTCGCACTGAACCTGCTGATGAATCCGGATATCGACTTCGTGACCTTGTTGGGCACGGCAGGAACCGGCAAGACCCTCCTGACACTGGCAGCGGGACTGGCCCAGACCCTGGACGAATCCTGCTATTCCGAGATTATCGTCACGCGGGCCACCGTGTCGATCGGTGACGATATTGGCCATCTGCCCGGAACCGAGGAAGAAAAAATGACGCCCTGGATGGGCGCCCTGACCGACAACCTGGAGGTGCTTACTCAACCCCAGGAAGGCGGAGAATGGGGACGGGCGGCGACCAACGACCTGCTGGCAAACCGGGTCAAGGTCCGTTCATTGAATTTCATGCGCGGGCGCACATTCTTCAACCGCTATGTGATCATCGACGAGGCCCAGAACATCACGCCAAAACAGATGAAAGCCCTGCTCACGCGGGCCGGGCCTGGAACCAAAATGGTTTGCCTGGGAAATGTGGGTCAGATCGACACACCTTACCTGACCGAAACGACATCAGGCCTGACCTATGCGGTAGACCGTTTCCGCAACTGGGCATACGGTGGTCACATCACGCTGCGACGGGGCGAACGTTCGCGACTGGCGGACTTCGCCTCCGAGGCGCTTTGACCGGCCCTGTCAGGCAGTGCCGCCGGAAGTCTCCGACGCTTCTCTTGGCGTGCGTGGCCATGCCCTGAGCACGGCCTGCACGAGCGTGGCCAGCGGAATTGCGAAAAACACACCCCAGAACCCCCACAAACCGCCGAAAACGAGTATCGCCACGATGATGGCAACGGGGTGCAGATTGACCACTTCAGAAAACATCAGCGGGACCAGCACATTGCCGTCAAGCGCCTGGATGATGCCGTAAGCGATCATGATTTTTCCGAAGTCCCAGCCCCAGCCCCATTGAAAAAACGCCACCAATGCGATCGGCAAAGTCACCACCGCCGCGCCGACGTAGGGGATAAGCACTGAAAAGCCCACCAGCGTGGCGAGCAACGCCGCGTACTGCAGCCCGAGTGCGACGAACGTTATATAGGACACAGCGCCGACGATGACAATCTCCGCCGCTTTGCCGCGGACATAGTTGGAAATCTGCGACTCTACTTCCACCCAGACAGAACTGGCCAGGTGACGTTCCTGCGGCAGGTAGTTGGTGAACCAGCTGACCAGAAGCGCTTTGTCTTTCAGGAAAAAGAAAACCAGGACGGGCATCAACACTAAAAATATCAACAGGCCGAAGATGCTGGCCACCGAAGCAAGGGACCAACTGACCAGACCCTGGCCGAAGCGCGCCATCTCGTTTCCAAGGTTGGCGATGATCCGGTTCATCTGCTGCTCGGACACCAACTGCGGATACTTTTCAGGCAACTGTTCAAGCATGACCTGGCCCTGTGTAATGTAAGTGGGCAATTGTTGAACCAGCTGGGTCAACTGGACGGAAAGACGTGGCACCAGGCCGAACAGCAGAAATATCAGGATCGCCATGAACAAGAGAAATACGAAAAAGACCGCCAGAAACCGTTTCAAACCCGCCCCCTCGAGAAGCGCTACCACGGCCTCGAGCAGATAAGCGATTACGATACTGGCAAACACCGGGGCCAACATCCGGCCGAGGCCAAAAACCACCAGGAACCCGACCAACAGAAGCAATCCCAGCAGAACGACCTGTGGATCGGAAAAAGTACGCTTGAACCAGGCTTTGAGTAAGTCCATCGGGGTGTCAGGCAGGTGTCACGGAATGCGCGCTGCCCGAAAGCGGCCGGCAGCGGCGAGGATCAGAAATCCAGCGTCCAGTAAGCCTCGACCTCGACACTCTGATCGAGGTCCTCGCTGACCACACCCAACACGCTGCCGCCGAAGGCATATTCGGCCGGCGCGTAGGCCGCGTTCAGGCTGAAGCGGCTGCGCTCTCCGGTCCGCTTACTGAACCCGAGCAGCATGGCGTTATCAGCCAGACTGCCGTCGAGTGCCTGGCTGAGGACCGCGGAAGTGGGGAGCGGCTGCGAGCGAGAGGTGAAATCGATCCGCCACTCGGTATCGTTGCCGTTGTTCCAGGACCAGCCCACCGAGTAGACGGTCAGATCATCCCACGAAAAATTCGGACTGGTGGAATCACCCAACAGCGACAGGAAACGGTCTGGCAGATAACGGCTGGGGAACGCCTCGATGCTGCTGTACATGACATGCGCCACCGAAACATTCAGCCAGGAACGCTCGCTGGCTTGCATCGCCAGGCCGACCGAAGCACGCGCCGGGATATCGAAATCAGCTGGCTGTGAGTAGACCCCGTTGTAATGAGCGAATTCCTCCATGTCGATGCGCGACTGGAAACCCGCGTCCAGAGCGAAACCGGGCATGAGTTCCTGGCTGAGGGCCAGCCGTACGCCCGCACCGTAGCCGCTCTCCTGGTACGGGGAGTATTCCCTGGCCCGCATGAATCCGGGCATCGACGTGCTGTAGGCCCGCATACCCAGGTTGGCGACACCAAAGCTCTGGTAAGCAAGTACGGCCGAAACGCCCAAAATCTGTCCGTCATCGAATTGGCGCACTATTCCGGGGGCCAGAAGCTGCCGCTCGAAGCCCAGTCCAGGCGAGTGCTGCCACATCTGCGCATCGACCGCTTGTACGGACTGGGCGGATTGCCAATCCAGCTGCATCTGGAAACGAGCGGCGGGTTGCTGTCCAAGCAACTGCTCTGCAAAACTCGGCAAAATCAGTACCGATTCCTCGACCATCCAGGAAATGTGCAACGGCTCTTCGTCGAAATCGATGAGGTAATCTGGCGTTAATTCTCGTGCCAGGTAATCCTGCCACGGGCCCAGTTCGAAACCCAGAACATAGAACGGGGTGAGACCAGATCCACCCATGGTGAAACTGGATAATGGAAGCTGTGGGGGCTGCGCAATACCAACCCCGGGAATCAGTCCCGCGGTCAACACAGCCACATGGAACAGCCGCATTTTCATCCCTGTTGCCTCTGTTCTGCTGAACACACAAATTGACGGGTGACAATATGGCAGGAAAACAACATGAAGTCAATGAAACCCTGTGCCATCAGCGACCTGGAACAAGCCTTGGCGGTACCGACAAGTCTTTCATATAACCCCTTGTTTTTATGTCCCATCTTAGACCAGGCGGGCTGCTGGCCGAGCCTGATTCCCGGCTGTCGTTTTGTGCGGTGCAGACAACGGAAAGTGGTCGGAAAACAACAGGTCCATGCAAAACCCCGTCAACACTCAGGAGAGGTGGTCGATGACGGCCTGTGCCACGCTGTCCGTATTGCCATGGCCCCCAACGTCGGGAGTGAGGCGATCAGTGTCCCCCTCCTTCAGCGCATCACGGATAGCCAGGCGCAAACGGGTCGCCTGCGCTTCCTTACCCAGGTGGGTCAGCATCTGGGCGCTGGCCAGCATTAATGCCATGGGATTGGCGATCTTTTGGCCGGCAATATCCGGTGCCGATCCGTGTACGGCTTCAAACATTGCTGCCTGTTCACCGATATTGGCGCCTGGCGCCAGACCCAGGCCTCCGACCAACCCCGCACAGAGGTCGGAAATGATATCGCCGAACAAATTGGTGGTCACAATGACGTCGAACTGCCAGGGGTTCATGACCAACTTCATGCAGGTGGCATCGACGATCATCTCCTCGGTCTCGATGTCCGGATATTCAGCGGCTACCGCGCGCGCGACTTCCAGGAACATTCCCGAAACGTGCTTCAGAATATTCGCCTTGTGAACGATCGTGACTTTTTTGCGACCGGCGCGCCGGGCCAGTTCGTAAGCGTAGTGCGTGATACGTGAGCAACCGTGACGGGTTACGACCATTTTTGACTCGGCCCGCTCACCACCTTCGGTGATGGCAGCATCTGCCGCCAAGTAGGCGCCCTGCGTATTTTCACGCACCGTGATGATGTCGATATCGCCGAAATGCGAGCGCGTACCCGGCATGGAGATCACTGGCCGGACATTGGCGTAGAGGTCAAACTTCTTGCGCAAGGTCACGTTGAGCGAGCGAAAACCCTGGCCGACCGGTGTCGTCAGGGGGCCTTTGAGCAATATACGGTTGCGGGCAATGGAGTCCAACGTAGAATCCGGAAGTAACTCACCGCTCTTTTCCAGCGCAACCAGCCCGGCATCAACGAATTCGTATTCGAGTCCTGCCTGCATGGCATCGAGCACACGCAGAGTGGCCTTCATGATTTCCGGGCCGATCCCGTCCCCGGGAATGACGCTGATGGTTGTGCTCATCGCAAGACTTTCTCCAAATATTCTATTTTGTGCCCGACTCGCTTCTGGACGGGCCGCGCATTATAAACGCTCGCGATACGGCAACCCAATTCGGCCGTTCAGATACAGCTCACTGGCTTGGGCAGGCCCGCGTAGCGACACCCTTGCTTGGCCGGGCCGTCCGGAAACAGGCGGTACAACTCACGGCTACCCAGGGTGGAATCTCCAAGCTGTTCTCGAAGTATCTTGACGAGGGCACGCATGGGAGGCGCAATTTCATAGGCCTCGTAATAGGCTCGAAGAATCTCGATTACTTGCCAGTGCGCATCGGAAAGAGCAAGGCCATCCGCCCTTGCCATATCTTCAGCCACTGACGGTGACCACGCTTCGAAGTGGCGCAGGTGCCCATGTGAATCCAGGGCTACCGTACCCATCTCTCCCGGCTTCATTTCCAGCTCAGGCTGCGCTCGTGGGCGAGAACCCATTCGACCCAGCCTTCATCGTCGAGCAACTGGACCCCATGCTTTTCACAGGCGTCACCCAGGCCGCGGGCCAGCACATCGGCCCGCAAGGCAGCGAGCCCCTCCGGGACCACCTTCGCCCGCAACTGCTGGATGACCTCTGGCCGCGCCAACAGCCCGACCCCGTCGTCCACCAGCAAAGCCACATCTCCTTCCAGCAAGAACGACACGCAATCCCGCCACGCACGTTCGTCCGATTGCATGAGCTGATGCAGAACAGCCATGGGATCAGACCACCCACACCTGATCGCAGCGCGAGAGCCGCACCGCCATGCCGGACTCCGCCAGTTCATCAACCTCGATCAGCAGGCCAACACCTGCTGCGAGCAACCGCTCCTTATCACCGGGCACCACCCAGGCTTTGACCTCGGTCAGGTCCGCCAGGCTGCTCCAGGCCCGGAGTCCGCGCGGCAGTCCTGCCTTGGAGGGTTGGCTATCCCCGAGTAACTGCAGGGCGCCGGGTCCCACGAAGAACAGCTCCAGGGACCAATCCAGCGTTGCTGCCGCCAGGGCGATGTCCAGTTGGTCCCGGGCAGACCGCCCAAAAAAGGGGGCGCTCCGCACCAACAGGCCGAAACGCCTGTGGCGGTCGTGCACCATCAGAAACTCACCACCCGGTCACTGGCTGCCATCTGCTCGAACAGGCGCGTTAACCCTGTGACGGTGAAATCCGGAAACAACTGATCAGCAACTTGCGCAGGCAGGCGCCTGGCCACGGCGGCCGGACACAGCCAAAGTTCGACGTCTTGCGAAGCCCCGAATGCTTGCCAGCATTGTTGCGGGCTGTCGAGACCCTGATCCGATAATTCGCCAGCGACGGCGTTGTAGACGCCGTCGCCAGTAAAGAACACCGTCACCCGCACACCGGCCGTCTCGGCCGCCCGGACGAATCGCCAGGCCGCCGTGGACAGGGAAGAACCCCAGGGGCTCGCTTCAACGATGACAAGAATCCGGCTCACTTAGCCACAAACCCCGAGCACCGAGTCATCGACTCCGGCGCGGCAAGATAAAAACCCACCGAACAAGATCAGGTAAAACATCGCTTGAATCGGGCTATCATGGATCATAACCTAAACAACTGTCAGCTCTGGAACCGGCTGAATTTTACAGGAATTCACGAGAACCTACCGCTCCAGCGGCTGTCTTAAGCAGGGTCTTCGACCCCAAGGATCCGATGATCACGGCCAAGCCAATCCTGCACGCGGTTCAGAAAACCCTGGTGGTCATCACCCTGGCTTTCTGCAGCCTTGCAGCCAGCGCCCAGTCCAGCCGGGTACCACTTCCCGACATGGGCAACTCCGCGTCCAACATCCTCAGCGAGCGGGAAGAAGCAGAGTACGCTCAGGGCCTCATACGCCAGCTGCGAGCCTACGACTTGCTGATCGAAGACCCGCAAATCACGGCGTTTTTCGCCGATATGGGTTTTAGACTGGTGGCCCGCAGTGACCGTCCCGACAAGGCCTTCACGTTTGTAATCATGGATGAAGGCAACGTCAACGCTTTTGCAGCGCCTGGTGGAGTGGTTTCGCTGCATAGCGGGTTGATCCTGGCGGCCGAAGACCAGAACGAGGTGGCAGGCGTGTTGTCACATGAAATCGCCCACATCACACAACTGCACCTCTACCGGGCCTTCGAAAAAGCCCAAAGCATGACCTTGCCGATCGCACTGGCGATGCTGGGCATGATTATCGCTGCCGGGGGTGAAGGCAATGCCACCATGGGCGCACTGATGAGTGGCCAGGCCATGGCGGCGCAGATGCAAATCAATTTCACCCGCCACAACGAGGTCGAAGCTGACCGCATTGGCATCCGCACACTGTCGGAAGCGGGGTATGACCCCGAAGGGATGGCTTCTTTCTTCGGCAAGCTCAATCGCATTACCCGGATCAACGGCGAAGGTCCACCAGAGTTTCTCCGTACTCACCCCGTCACCGTCAACCGTATCGCTGAAGCACGCGACCGGGCCGCCAGCCTGCCCAAGCCAGATACCAACGATGGCGGCGATTTCTACTTGATGCAGTCGCGCGTGCGCGCTTTGTATGAGGACAAGCCCGAAGACGCGGTCCGCTGGTTCCGCGAGGAATTGAAGAAGGACCACCCCGAACCACGCAGCAACGGCCTGAGTTACGGTCTGGCGATCGCGCTACAACGTAACCTGGCTTATGGCGAGGCACGGGAAATACTCGAGACGTTGGCGGAGAAAAACCCGAACCAACTCGCTTACGTATTGCAACTTGCCGACCTCGACATCGACCAAGGCCGGGCTTCAGCGGCCGTCGATCACCTGGCAGGACTCTACCAGGACTTTCCGGGGAACCACGCCATCGCCATGCAATATGCCGAAGCACTGCTGCACGATGAAGACCCCAAACAAGCCGAAACTGCGGTCGTCGTCCTGCGCCAACAATCTTTGAGCCGTGGAGAGGATCCTGTCCTGTACGCACTCTATGCGCGCGCGGCCAACCTGGCCGGGGATCAGGTACGGGCGACTGAGGCGATTGCCGAGTCCTATTTCCAACGTGGAAACATTCCGGAAGCCATTGAGCAACTGGAACGCCTGAGCAAGGATCCTGCGCTCGATTACTATCAAAGAGCGCGGGTCGATGCGCGATTAATCAATATGCGCCTGGAGGCGGGAGAAGACGCCACCGCCAACGACAAGAAATAGGGCCGGCAATTTACCGGGTCAGGCGCGCACTGCTCATAGGGCGTGTCACGAAACTGTCACATGCATCCCTATAATGGAGGCTCATGAGAACCGGTCTGGCCCGTGACAGCAATTTTGGAAAACCCGTGAACAACAACCAGGCGCGCGTGTTGGTCGTTGACGATGAGTCTGCGATCCGGGAAATGATCCAGTTCTCGCTGAGGCGGGCCGGTATGGACGCCGAAGGCGCAGCCAATGCCCGCGAGGCGCTCGCCGCCATCAGCGAACGGAAACCCGATATCATCCTGATGGACTGGATGATGCCCGGGGTGAGCGGCCTGGAACTCACCCGGCGCTTGCGTCGCGAACCGGTCACCGCCGATATCCCCATTATTATGCTCACCGCCAAGGTAACAGAGGACGACAAGGTTCTGGGGCTCGAGGCCGGCACCGACGATTACGTCATCAAACCCTTTTCACCGAGGGAACTCATCGCCCGCATCAATGCGGTATTGAGGCGTAGCAGCCCCGCCGATGACCTCGGCCGGATCGAAGCAGGCGACCTGGCCCTGGATACCCATGCACGCCGAGCACTGGCCAGGGGCAAGGAACTGCGCATGGGGCCGACCGAGTACCGGCTACTGGAATTTTTCATGGCCAACAGCGGGCGAGCCTACAGCCGTTCCCAATTGCTCGACCACGTCTGGGGAACCAACGCTTATCTAGAGGAACGGACCGTAGACGTCCACATCAGGCGACTGCGAAAGGCGTTGCAATTGGCGGGTCTTGAGCACTATGTCCAGACGGTGAGGGGCCACGGATACCGTTTCATGGCAGGCGGCTGAGCACCGACGTGCCAACCCGACACTGGAAGTTGCACGCCGGCCGTTTGATCTTCGGCCTCGCACTGCTGTGCCTGGCCGGCTTGCTGTCCGGCCAATTGCTCGCTGTGATGCTGGGGGCAGCCGGGCTATACCTGTGCTGGGTGGTGTACAACTGTTTCAGGCTGTACGCATGGTTACGAGAGGGCACAGGTAACCCACCCGAGAGCCTCGGTATCTGGTCCGACATCTTCGACCGACTCAATGAGTTGCAGAAGCGCAGCCTCGCACAGCAAAAACAGTATCAATCCGTGATCCGGGAATTCCAGAGCATGTCAGACGCCTTTCCGGATGCCACCCTCGTGATTGACCAGGGCGACAACCTGACCTGGTTCAATAATGCCGCGAACCGTCTGCTGGGCCTGCGGGTGCCGGAAGACCTCGGCCAGGCGGTCACCAACCTGCTGCGTGAACCCGACTTCGCGGACTGGATGGCCGTCGGAGACAAGGTTCAGCGGCATTTTGAAATGCCCAGCCCGATCGATGGCAATATCCGCCTCAGCATCAGCACGGTCCGTTACCGCGATGGACAACGATTACTGGTGCTTCGCGACGTTACTGAGATCCACAACCTCGAGAAGATTCGCCGCGACTTCGTAGCCAACGTTTCGCACGAGTTGCGGACGCCCCTCACGGTGCTGCTCGGCTATCTCGAGTCGATGTCCGATCAGCCTTCCGATGATATCGTGCCGGTGATCCACCGGATGCAGGAGCAGGCCCGCCAGATGCAGGCCTTGCTGAACGACCTGCTCGAACTGTCCCGACTGCAATCCGCTGATCACGACCAAGAGGACCAGGAGGTCGATGTGCCGGCGATCCTGATGCAACTGAAGGAACAGTCGGGTGAGCTCAGCCAGGGCAAACACGACATCCGGTTCGAGATAGAACCGGGTTTGCGCTTGCTGGGTAACGCGACTGACCTGGAAAGCGCTTTTCGCAACCTCGTCAACAATGCCATTCATTACACGCCGGAAGGAGGCGCGATCGCGGTTCGCTGGGAAGAACGCGAACAAGGCCTGTGCTTCAGCGTGACGGATTCGGGCATTGGTATTCCGTCCCGAGACATCCCCCGGCTAACAGAACGGTTTTACCGTGTAGGCTCAGACCGTTCACGCTATTCTGGCGGCACGGGGCTCGGTCTTTCCATCGTCAAGCACGTGTTAAACACGCACGATGCGAATCTGGTGATTGAGAGCGAGCTGGGTTCGGGCAGCGCCTTTACCTGCGTGTTCCCCATTGAACGCCGTAGTTCAAGAACCGTTTGATCGCCAATATCCAGCCCGCACTACGCTCAGCGTCAGAACTGTCACAATCACGTCACACATTGCCTCTAAGCTTATTGTCAATCAGGTATTTGCCTGACTGAATCACGACTGGAGGCCTACAAAATGCTCGTTCGTCTTACGCTGTTCACAAGCCTGTTGTTTGGCTGTGCCCTGGCCGGTCCGGCCTGGAGCCAGGCCGGAGTAGATCCCACCCTGCCTGACTATGCCAAAACCAGCGGCGTATCCGGCAACCTGTCCAGTGTCGGGTCCGATACGCTGGCCAACCTGATGACGCTGTGGGCGGAATCCTTCAAGAAGACCTATCCGAACGTCAACCTGCAGATTCAGGCGGCCGGTTCCTCGACAGCGCCACCCGCGCTGACCGAAGGAACTTCCAGCCTCGGCCCCATGAGCCGGATGATGAAAGACAAAGAAATCGAAGCCTTCGAAAAGCGTCATCGATACAAGCCCACACCGGTGGCCGTCGCCATCGATGCACTGGCTGTTTTCGTGCACAAGGACAACCCGCTAGCAGGCCTGTACATCGACCAGGTCGACGCCATATTTTCTTCAACGCGCACCTGCGGTGCAGCACAATCCATTGATACCTGGGGGCAATTGGGACTGACTGGCGCCTGGGAAAACCGTGAAGTTCAGCTTTATGGCCGCAACTCGGTCTCCGGCACCTATGGCTACTTCAAGGACCACGCGTTGTGTAAAGGGGACTTTCGCAATACCGTGAACGAACAGCCCGGATCGGCTTCGGTGGTCCAGTCGGTCAGTTCTTCTATCAATGGGATCGGCTATTCCGGCATCGGTTACACCACGTCCTCGGTCAGGGCCGTTCCACTATCGCGTGATCGCGGCAAACCGTTCGTGGAAGCGACACCCGCCATGGCTATTTCGGGCGGCTACCCACTGGCGCGCTTCCTATACGTCTATGTCAACAAGGAACCCGGCAAACCCCTGTCCCCAATCACCCTCGAATTTTTGAAACTGGTGCTGTCAAAACAGGGGCAGGAAGTGGTGGTGAAAGACGGCTACATACCCTTACCCGCCGCGGTCGCCAACCGGGAACTGGAAAAACTCCGCTAGGTTTCTGCCAGCGGTACGAATGCCACAACCTCGGGGCATTCGACTCATCGTGCAACTGAAACGGCTGAGTTCAGACCGGTCATTGGCCAGGGTTCCGGACCCACCCGATTCCCGGAAGCAAGCGGATTCCAAATCGTTTCGCTAACGTCACAGAAATGTCACAAATGCTCCCTACACTGCAGGCGCAGATCCAGTTAAACCCAAATTCAAAGGACACTGAAGCATGAGCAGGAAAGTTTATTCGTTGGTCGCTGCCAGCCTGATGACCGCTGCCACCGCCAGCACCACGTATGCGGACACCGATTCCGACATCCAGGCCCTGCAAGAGCAGCTTATGGTCCTGAGCCAGAGACTCGACGACCTGGAGCTGTCCAACCAGGCGCTCAAGGAAGAAAACGAGCGTCTGCAGTCCGCCCGGGTCGAGGACAGCGCCGCTATCGCCGAACTGGCCACTAACACCCAGGAAGTATCCGATCGGCTCGAAGAATCGGCCGGCAAAGCTTCGTGGGCTGACAACATCAGAATCAAGGGCGACTTTCGTTTTCGCCACGAAACCATTGATGAGCAGGACAAATCAAGTCGTCGCCGTGACCGGATTCGTGCCCGTGCGGCCATCCTTGCTGATGTGACGGATACCGTGGAAGTCGGCCTTGGCATTGCCAGCGGCGGTGACGATCCGGTTTCCACGAACCAGACCCTCGGTGGTGGCGGCTCGACCAAGGACATCAACCTCGATCTGGCCTATTTCGACTGGTCCGGCCTGGCGAATACCCATGTCGTTGGCGGCAAATTCAAGAACATCCTGTATCGGCCGGGCAAGAATGGGCTGCTGTGGGACGGTGACTGGAACCCCGAGGGCGCCGGCTTGGCTTGGGATAACGGCAGCTTTTTCGCCAACGTCCTGGGAACCTGGCTGGAAAGCGACAGCAATAAGGAAACCGAGTTCTCTTACGGCGGCCAGCTGGGGTTCTCACATGACTTCGATGACTTCAAGCTGACGACGGGCATCGGTTATTACCAAATCAACACCAAGGGCAAAGGCTCGTTCTTTGGAGAAGACGACGACTTTTTCGGTAACAGTTTCGACCCGGACAACCTGACTTACCTGTACAACTACGAAGAACTGGAAGCTTTCGCAGACCTGGGCTTCGATATCGCCGGACGGCCCTTCAGCGTCTTCCTGGATTACGTGCAAAACCTGGACGCCGGAGAATATGACACGGGCTATGCCGGCGGCTTCAAGTATGGCAGCGCGAAGAATCAGGGAACCTGGGAATTCGGTTACGTCTATCAGAACCTCGAAGCGGACGCGGCCTATGGCCTGCTGGTCGATTCGGACTTCGGTGGCGGCGGGACCGACTCGCGCGGTCACATTCTGAAAGGCGGCTACGCGATCGCGAAGAACTGGAACGCCAATTTCACGTATTTCATCAACCAGCGCTACATCAGCAGCGCAGATGAGCGCGATTTCGACCGGATGCAACTCGACCTCAATTTCAAGTATTGAGATCACCTGCATGACCCGGCCGGTGGGGAGCTTCAAGCCTCCCACCGGCCTTTGATTGTCATGAAAGCAGCGCAGCAAGCCACTATACTGTGGAGTCATGGAACCCAGTGTCATTCCCTTACCGGTCAGCAAGAACCTGTTGCAGGACCTGGAACAGCATCCGCCGACGAATTTGCGGGACCACCGCCTGTACGTCAATCGTGAACTGAGCCTGCTGCGATTCAACAAACGCGTACTGGCGCAAGCATGTGACACAGAGGTCCAGTTACTCGAACGCCTGCGGTTTCTGAGCATTTCGAGGTTACTGCTGGACGAGTTCTTCGAAGTCCGGGTCGCCGCCCTGCGCCAGCGAATTCTGCATGGTGCTGCGAAACCGGGCCCCGACGGCATGACTCCACGACGCACCATGGCCCGGATTCGCGAAGAATCGATTGCACTGATCGACGAGCAATACCGGATATTCCGCGAAGATCTGAAACCGGAACTGGAACGACAGGACATTCGGTTCCTGGAAGCCAGGCAGTGGTCGGAGCGCCAGACCCGCTGGCTGGAACATTACTTTCAACGGGAGCTCATGCCGGTCCTGAGTCCGCTGGGACTGGATCCGGTGCATCCGTTCCCCCGGTTGCTGACCAAGAGTCTGAATTTCGCAGTCGAATTACGCGGCAAGGACGCTTTTGGGCGTGAAGGTTCTATGGCATTGGTACGCGCGCCGCGTTCCCTGCCAAGGTTGATTCGCATCCCACGCTCCTATACGCGCGGCCCCAACGATTTCGTTTTTCTCTCATCCGTGCTGCAGCACTTCATGGCCGAGTTGTTTCCGGGTATGGAAGTGGCCGGAAGCCACCAGTTCCGCGTTACGCGCGATTCCGAACTGCTGGTGGACGAAGAAGAAATCGAGGACCTGGCCAACGCGCTGCGCGGCGAGCTGGCGGAACGTGGTTTTGCTGCCGCGGTGCGCCTTGAGGTCCGGCCAAGCTGCCCGGAAGCGGTAGCCAAGTTCCTGACACACCGGTTCGAACTCACACCCGAGGACGTCTACCAGTGCAACGGTCCGGTCAACCTGTCCCGCCTGACCGAGGCGATCGACCTGATTGACCGGCCAGACTTGAAGTACCCGGTCTATAACCCGGGATTACCCCTTGAAGTCAGCGGCAAACCCAACCTGTTTACTGCGATTCGGCGCAGCGATGTTCTGTTGCACCATCCATACCAGGGTTTCACACCCGTGCTGGAACTGCTTCGCCAGGCGAGCCTGGACCCGGATGTGCTGGCCATCAAGCAAACCCTGTACCGGACGGGCATCAATTCCCAGATCGTGCACCTGTTGGTCGATGCGGCTCGCGCTGGCAAAGACGTCACCGCCGTGGTCGAACTCCGTGCACGGTTCGACGAAGAGGCCAACATTCGGCTTGCCGCGCGCTTACAGGATGCCGGAGTGCAGGTCGTCTACGGCATCGTCGGCCACAAAGCCCACGCCAAGATGCTGATGATCGTACGGCGTGAACCCAAAGGAATCCGGCGCTATGTTCACCTCGGCACCGGTAACTACCATGCCGGAACGGCGGCGCTCTACACCGACCTCGGCCTGCTGACGTCCAATCCCGAGATTGGCGAGGACGTCCACCGCGTGTTCCAGGAACTGTCCGGACTCGGCAAGGTGCTGAAGATGACCCACCTGCTGCATTCGCCCTTCACGCTGTACGAAGGCTTGCTCGAGCGGATCAAGCGGGAAACTGAAAATGCCACCAAGGGGTTACCTGCCAGCATCGACTTGAAAACGAACGCAATGACCGAGCCCAAGATCATCCGCGCCCTCTACAACGCTTCTCAGGCCGGCGTAACCGTACGCTTGCTGGTGCGGGGAATCTGTGTACTTCGGCCGGGGATTCCCGGGCTTTCGGAGAACATCCAGGTTCGCTCCATCATCGGGCGTTTCCTGGAACATGCCCGAGTTTACTGTTTCGAAAACAATGGCCAGCGCGAAGTGTGGTGCTCCAGCGCCGATTGCATGGAACGCAACCTGTTCCAGCGGGTCGAAGTGGCGTTTCCCATTCTCTCGCCAGGCCTGAACAAGCGAGTCTACGAAGAAACCATCGCTTTGCCCTGGAGCCGAAAAATGCTTGCCTGGGATATGCATGCTGATGGTACTTACCGGCCGACCAGCGAAGGCGACGAGAAAAAACTGCGGCACCCTCAGCAACGCCTGATGAAGTTACATCGCGGTTGAACGATCGCTACTTTCCGCCGCCGGCACTCAGATGACCCGATCGTGAACGAGTCCGAATCCACCCTCAACGAAGCTGCAGAAACCTTTGCCGCGGTTGACCTGGGCAGCAACAGTTTTCACCTGCTGGTCGCCCGGCGCACCCATGGCGAACTGAGGGTGTTGGACCGGATCAAGGAAATGGTCCAACTGGGTGGAGGTCTGGATTCCGAGGGACGACTGGAAGAGGAAACGCGGATGCGTGCGATCGACTGCCTGGCGCGATTCGGCCAGCGGCTTCGCGGTCTTCCACCGGGTAATATTCGCGCCGTCGGGACACAGACCCTGCGCCGAATGCTCAATGCCAATTCTTTCCTGATGGTGGCCGAGACAGCCCTGGGGTGCCCGGTTGAAATCATTGCCGGTCGCGAAGAAGCGAGGTTGATTTACCTCGGTGTTTCACAGGGTGTGTCCGGTACCGGCGACCGAAGACTGGTCATCGATATCGGCGGTGGCAGTACCGAGATCGTGGTCGGCACCGGCCCCAAACCCCGCGAACTGGAAAGTCTGCAGTTCGGCTGCGTTTCGGTCACGAAGCGTTTTTTTCCGGACGGCCGGGTCGATAGCAATCGCTGGAACGGCGCCTTGCGCGCGGTTCGCACTGAGTTGCAGGAACTCCAGCAACCTTTCAGGGACACGGGGTGGGACCGGGCAATTGGTTCCTCCGGCAGCATTCGCGCTATTGCATCGATCTGCCATGCCATGGGGTGGTGCGAAAAGAACATCAACCGCGCTGCCCTGGAAAAATTGTCCCGGTCACTGTTGAGCTTCCAGACCGCAGCCGCCATCGACTTGCCCGGTCTGAGCGAGCGACGCCGGCCGGTTATCGCCGGCGGCGCCGTTATTTTGCAAGCCTGCTTCGATGCGCTCGCGATCGAAACCCTCGAAGTTTCGCCCTTCGCCTTAAGGGAAGGGGTCCTGCACGATTTGCTGGGCCGTCTGGAAAACCGGGACCCTCGGGACAAAACGGTCCAGGCTTTTCAGTCCCGCTACGGCGTGGACAAGAAGCAGGCGGAACGGATCCAGAAAACGGCGTTGATGATATTTGATCAGATCGCACATGAGGCCATGCTGGGAGCTGGGCATCGTGAGACACTGGCCTGGGCTGCCGATTTGCACGAGACCGGGCTGGGAATCTCACATAGCCAGTATGAACGGCACTCCGGCTACCTGGTCCAGGAATCCGACATGGCGGGGTTCTCACGCCAGGAGCAGTTATTCCTGGCGGCACTGGTACGTCACCATCGCCGTGCCATCGCCCCCGAATACGCCGACCTGCTCCCGGCCAGACTGCATGCCCCCCTGCGCCACCTGCTGTTCTGCCTGCGACTGGCCTGGGTGCTGTGCAGAACCCGCGAAGATTCATCGGTTCCCCGTTTCACGGTCGAGGTCGATGGCCAGCAACTGGTCGCCCGTTTCCCGGCGGACTGGGTTTCGGGGCGTCCCCTGACTGCTGCAGATCTCGAACAGGAACGCTGCGAACTGCAGGCGCTGGGATTCGACTTCCATTTTGCGGGCGACTGATCCCGTGTCCGATAGCCCGGTAACCGGGACCTGGAGTCCCACGTGCGATCATTCGGCCCTCAAGGCACGGGCGGAATTGTTGAACACGATGCGTGCTTTTTTTACACAAAGGTCGGTCCTGGAAGTCGAGACTCCCGTCCTGTCAGCTGCAGGCAACAGCGACCCTGGCCTGACCCAGTGGCAAACGCGCACCATACAAACCTGGCTGAGAACATCGCCCGAATATGCAATGAAGCGGCTACTGGCGGCGGGGAGCGGCGATATCTACGAACTGGGCCGCGTGTTCCGTGGAGATGAATCCGGCCGCCACCACAACCGGGAATTCACCCTGCTGGAGTGGTACCGGGTGGGTTGGAATTACCATGAATTGATGAATGAAGTGGGCGAATTGATCGATGCCTGCTGGCCTGGTTCGGGTCTGGCAGAACAGCGTTTCAGCTACCGGGAACTGTTTCGGCAATTCGCCGGGATCGATCCGCTGCGAGACACTGACAGCAACCTCCGCGATCGATTGCGGGCGGCCCAAATCGACTTGCCAGACCCTGCAAGACGAGAATGCCTCGACCTGCTTCTGAGTCAGGTCATCCAGCCCCAATTGCCCGATCGCAGCTTGACTTTCGTTTACGACTTCCCGCCCGACCAGGCGGCACTGGCCCGGGTACGGCAGGATGCCACCCCGGTGGCGGAGCGTTTCGAGCTTTTCCTGGGTTCTGTGGAACTGGCCAATGGCTATCAGGAATTAACCGATCCCATTGAGCAGCGGCAGAGATTCGACGCCGAAAATGCGGCAAGAAGCAAGCGCGGCGATGCGCCCGTCGTTCTGGACGAGCAATTATTGGCAGCGATGTCCTCGGGTTTGCCTGAGTGCGCCGGCGTGGCCCTGGGCGTGGACCGCCTGCTCATGGCCATGACCGGGGCCAGCCACCTCCGGGACGTGCTGGTATTTCCGGCCGATCGCGCCTGAGCGGTGGTGGGTCAACACTCCAGCGCCGGCAATCTGATACAGAACTCGAGACCGCCGGCCGAGCGGTTTCGCACGGTGATCTCGCCACGATGACGGCGTATCGCTGCCGCCGCGATGGCCAGGCCAAGCCCGTGCCCACCTGATTGCCGGTCCCGGGCTTCCTGGACGCGATAAAACGGTTCGAAAATCCGCTCCAGTTGTTGCGCAGGCAGCCCAGGTCCGTTGTCCGCCACGCATATCCGGGTGTCGCCCGACTCATCCTGTTCCGCGCTCAGATCAATGCCCTTTAGCGGGTCGGTATGCAACAAGGCATTGCGCAGCAGGTTCTCCACTGCCCGCCAGATCAACTCACGATCTGCCTTGACCGGCATGGGTCCGGCCGCTTGCAAACACACCCCGGGACTGCCCTCCGGCGCCTCGTAGTTAACCATGCCCTGCAGGTCTGACAACAGTTCGCACAGATCGAATTCCTCCGTGCGCAAGGGACTGGTCTCCGAGGAATCACGAAGCAGTCCAAGCACTTCATCAATCAGGGTTTCCAGTCGCTCGCTTTCCAGCTCAAGCCGATCCAGTTCACCTTCAACTACCCCGGCACCGCGATTTCGCGCAATCTCCAACGCCACCCGCATGCGCGCCAGCGGTGAACGCAGTTCATGGCTGACATCCCGGAGCAGTCGCCGGTTGGCTGACTGGAACTCCTGCAGCCGGGCGGCCATTTCGTCAAGATCACGAGCAAGCTGCCCAAACTCGTCACGCCTGCCCTGAAGCGGGTCGCCCACGCGGGCCGCGAGGTCTCCTGCAGCCAATTTCCGGCTGGCCCGGCCAAGTTGTTCCAGCGGACGCGATAAATAGCGGGCGAGGAACCAGCTGAGCAGAGCACTGACGAGCCCCGCCGTGAGCAAACGGTGCAGCACGCCCGGCCAACCCGGTTCAAGCAAAGCACCGGGCGACATGCGGTTAAGAACGATGACATCGAATTCCTGACCGGAACGGCTGCTTACGTGTTTTCGCGAGTACTTCACCCGGCCCTTCTTCAGGTGCTCCAGCCCCCGCTCACGCCCCAATAACTCGCTGTCGCCCTCGAAAACGTAAAGGTGATTGCGGATATGCCGCGGTTGTCGCTTGATCAGTTCGCGGGCCGCGCCCTTATCATTGCGTTCCAGTGCGCGAAACAGCTTTCCTTCGACCTGCTCGACGCTGCGATTGAACATCTCCAGCCGCATGTCCGGCGGCTCGTTGGCTACCAGGCTCGCGTTGACCCAGGCCATCAAGGCCGCAAACACCATGATGCTCAGCCACAGGGCCAGGAACAGTTTCCAGAACAACCGCGGCATGGCCTAGTCCCGGCCCACAGCGGCCACGCGATACTGATAGCCGATGCCTCTTACGGTCTCGATTCGGTTCTCTCCGCGACAGGACACACCCAGTTTGCGCCGCAGGTTACTCACGTGCATATCGATACTGCGGTCGTATCGGACGGGCTCGCGGCCCAGGGCCGCCAGGTAAAGATCACGCTTGTTGACGGGCATACCGGGATGCGCCAATAGCGCCTGCAGCACGCTGAACTCGGTGCTGGTCAGATCGAGCTTTCGATTCGCGCATATGACTTCGCGGGTACCCGGGTCCAGTTGAAGATCATCGACACGAATGAGTTCGGGTCCCTTGGCACCTTGGGAGCGGCGCAGGACCGCTCGCAGTCGAGCGACCAGTTCCCGGGGATTGCACGGCTTCGGCAGGTAGTCGTCGGCGCCTAATTCCAGACCCAGGATACGATCGAGGTCATCGCCCCGAGCAGTCAGCATCACGACCGGCAGGCCCGATTGCTGCCTGAGCGCCTTCAATACATCGAGACCGTTCATGCGCGGCATCATGATGTCCAGCACCAACGCGTCCAGCCCCGGTTCGACTGCTGTCTCCAGTGCCTTCGCCCCATTGTGGGCGAATCGCACGGCGAATCCTTCCTGCTCCAGGTATTCACCCAGTAGTGCGCACAGCTCAGTATCGTCGTCAGCAATCAATATGGTTTCAGGCATGCAGACATCATCATTTCAGGTGACTCGATTGTAGCCAATCCCCTCCTCAGCGGTGATGATTTACACGTTTTTACCCAGGCTTGACACTTGTAGACACTGGCCTGTTGTCTCATACCCTGCAAGCCAAGCAGCCCGATTTCCCGGGTTGAGGCATCGACCGCGAGGAAATGAACCTTGAACAAATTGCTTACAACACTGCTGATAGCCACCTTGCTGGCACTTTCCACCCTATCGTTCGCCAAGGGCCCCGACCACGACCGCAGAGGTTCCGACCGTGACAAGCCGCTGCCGATGCAGGTGGTCGAACGTATGCATAAGGTGCTGAAGAAACTGGACCTGAGCGAAGAACAGAAGACGGCAATCAAGACTGAATTCCAATCGATGAAAGAGGACGTCAAGCCGTTACTGCAGGAAGTGCACCAGGGGCGATCCGAGTTGCACGAGTTACTGATCGCCGATGACTATGATGCTGCCGCTGTCTCGGCGCTGGCTGATCGACAGGGCGCCGCTACCGCCGACATGGTGCGGATCACGGCCGCGACCGTGCACTCGGTGATGGGGAAACTGACAGACGCGCAACGGGCCCAGATGGCCGAAATGCGGGAAGAGCGCCACGATCGCATGGCCAAACGCGTGGAGCACATGCACAAGCGCCTGGAACAGCGCGACAACCGCGGCGGCTGAACCCCTTGTTCCCAACTGCCCCGGAACCCGTTCCGGGGCAGCAGTTGGTCACACTAGCTGGCTTCCAGTTCCCGTTCATAGTCATCCAGGCTGACATGCCTGACATCCTTTCCCAGCACCAGGTAAATCACGTATTCAGCAATATTTTCGCAGCGATCACCCATGCGCTCCATGGCACGCGCCGCCCACAATACGTTCATCATGGTCGGAATCTGGGTTGGGTCCTGGGCCATGTGGGTCATCAGTTGACGGGTAATGACCTGGTACTTGATGTCCACCTTGTGGTCCAGTTTCGCCACCGCCACCGCCGAACGGGCATCCGTCCGGGCAAAGGCATCGAGGACGGAGTGCAGCATACCCTTGACCAGTTCACCCATGTGTTCCAGTTCCTGGCGAATTTCCTCGTCCAGAGCGCCTTCCAGTTCCTCGTGTACCATCTTGGCCACGCGCTTGACTTCATCCCCGATGCGCTCGAGGTCAGTAATCGTCTTGATAACAGCCATGACCAGGCGCAGGTCGGAGGCGGCCGGCTGGCGGCGGGCGACGATGCGTGTGCACTCCTCGTCGATTTCCACTTCCAACGCGTTCACCCGCACGTCATTCTTGACCACTTCCCTGGCAAGCCGGTTGTCATTGTTGATCAGCGCGGAAATGGCCCGACCGAGTTGCTCTTCGACCACGCCGCCCATTTGCAGGACTTTGCTGCGGACCTCTTCCAGGTCCTCGTTAAACTGGCGGGAAATGTGTTCACCCAAGTGCAGATTGCTCATATGTTTTTCCTGACTGGCCGGCGTGCTGACATCAGCCGTAACGGCCGGTTATGTAGTCCTCGGTTTGCTTGATTCTTGGATTCGTAAAGACCTGATCGGTTTCTCCGAATTCGATCAATTCACCCAGGTACATGAAGGCCGTGTGATCGGAAACCCTCGCAGCCTGCTGCATGTTGTGGGTGACGATGATAATGGTGTACTCCTGCTTCAGTTCGTTGATCAGTTCTTCGACCTTGAGCGTCGAAATAGGGTCCAGTGCGGAGCAAGGCTCATCCAGCAGGATCACCTTGGGCTGCACCGCAATGGCACGCGCAATCACCAGGCGCTGCTGTTGTCCACCGGACAGGCCAAAGGCGGAGTCGTTCAAGCGGTCCTTGACTTCGTCCCACAAGGCAGCGCCGCGCAAGGCCCACTCGACGGTCTCATCGAGTTGTCGGCGGCGATTCATGCCCTGGATGCGAAGGCCATAGGCAACGTTTTCATAAATCGACTTGGGAAACGGATTGGGCTTCTGGAAGACCATGCCGACCTGGCGACGTAATTCTGCCACGTCGACCTCGCTGGCCAGGATATTTCGCCCGCCCAGGGTGATACCACCCTCAATGCGGCAGATGTCAATCAGGTCATTCAACCGATTGAAACAGCGCAACAGGGTCGACTTTCCGCAACCGGAGGGGCCAATGAACGCGGTGACTTTTTTCTCCGCGATATCCAGGTCCACGTCCTTCAAAGCCTGATTGCTGCCGTACCAGAGGTTCAAACGGTTGACCTCCACCGCGACACGGCCCAGGTCCAGACCCGGCTGGGTCACGGGTGAGGGGCGGATGTTCTTCAGGGGTAAGCGATGCGTCTCGTTCATTACACTTCCAATCCACGGTACTTTTCGCGCAAACGATTCCTGATGGCAATCGCCACCAGGTTCAATAAAACAGTGACCACGACCAGTAGCAAGGCCGTAGCGTAGACCAGCGGCCTGGCGGCTTCGACGTTGGGACTCTGGAAACCGACGTCGTAGATGTGAAACCCGAGGTGCATGAACTTGCGTTCAGCGTGCAGAAACGGGAAATTGCCGTCCAGTGGCAGTGACGGGGCCAGTTTGACCACCCCGACCAGCATCAGTGGGGCGACTTCACCGGCCGCCCGCGCCACGGCCAGGATCATGCCGGTCATGATGCCGGGGCTGGCCATCGGCAGGACAGTGCGCCAAAGGGTCTCCCAGCGGGTGGCACCCAAAGCCAGGCTGCCTTCGCGGACACTTCGCGGAATTCTGGCCAGGCCCTCCTCCGTGCTGACAATGACCACGGGAAGGGTCAACAGCGCCAGGGTCAGCGCCGCCCAGAACAAACCACCGGTGCCATAAGTCGGTGCAGGCAAGGCCTCCGGGAAAAACAAGCGGTCGATGCTGCCACCCAGCGTGTAGATGAAAAATCCCAGGCCGAAAACGCCATAAACGATAGACGGCACGCCCGCGAGGTTATTGACGGCGATACGTATGATCCGCGTCAGCCAACCCTGCCGGGCATACTCCTTCAGATAAACGGCAGCAATCACGCCCAGCGGCGTCACCAGCACGCTCATCAGCAACACCATCAGGATGGTACCGAAAATCGCCGGAAAGATGCCGCCCTCGGTATTGGCTTCCCGTGGGTCTTCCATGACAAATTCCCACACTTTGACCAGGTAATGCGACAGCTTGGCTGGCAGACTCATATCATTCGGCAGCCAGGCATCAAGGATGGTGTGCAGGGGCAACTCCACTTCCGTTCCGTCCGCTGTGCGCATGACCACCGAGCCTTGCCGAACCTGCTCATTCAGTGCCAGCAGATCCTGCTCCAGGCGTTGATACCCGGCCAGCAAGGCGTCCCTTTCCCGGGCCAGGGCGGCCAAGGCGACAGGGTCACCATCACCCTCGATCTCCATGCGCCGCTCACGCAGGCGCAGACGTTCGAGTTGGTAATTGATCCGCCCAATGTCGTTTTCCAAGTCGTCGACTTTTGCTCGCAAAGCGTCGATCGCAACCAGCAGTTGTTGAAAATACGCCCAGGCATCGGAAGGGGTGACCAGTTCGCCCTGCTCCCGGATCCCGACCAACCGACCGATGAACGTACCCCATTCAGTGCGCTCCAGCACGGCCAGGCTGGCGGGCTGGCTGCGATCGATCACGACCGGCTCGATCACCCAGGAGAAATCCTCTCCGGTGAGATCCCGGTTGCCGGTTTTCAGCAAGGTGCGCTGAACGGTATCCAGCCCGGCATCGATGTCGAGCCCCGATTCCCGCAAACGTTCCGCCAGCACGGCCTCTCTGTCGCTGACCAGGCCAGCCACGACACGCTGCGTTCCATCAGGCGCTTGCAAGGTCAACTCATCGACATGGGCAGGCCAGAAGTGACCCAGTCCGCGCCAGGCGATCAACGACAGCAAGCCGACCACCAGCAGGATACTGGAACTCACGGCCGCAGCATTCAGCCATACCCAAGGGGCTCCGCTCGCAATCCATTGCTGGACATTCTTCATCGGCGGCGCCTCACAGCGAGCTGTACTTTTCGCGCAAGCGCTGTCGAATCAGTTCTGCGCCCGTGTTGACGACGAAGGTGAACAGGAACAGCACCAGTGCCGCCAGGAACAGGATGCGGTAATGAGAACTGGCCACTTCCGATTCAGGCATTTCAACCGCGATATTCGCAGCCAGCGTTCTCATTCCCTCGAATATGTTCCAGTCCATCAACGGCGTATTACCCGTGGCCATCAGCACGATCATGGTTTCTCCCACGGCGCGGCCGAGGCCAATCATCAAGCCGGAAAAGATTCCGGGGCTGGCAGTTGGCAGCACCACGCGGACCAGGGTTTGCCAGCGCGTCGCGCCCAGTGCCAGAGAGCCGTCGGACAGGGACTTCGGAACACCAAAGACAGCGTCTTCCGCGATCGAAAATATCGTTGGAATGACCGCGAATCCCATGGCAATACCGACCACCAATGCGTTCCGCTGGTCATAGGAGATTCCTGCTTGCTGGCTGAACCAGTTACGCAGATTGCCACCAAAAAACACATGCTCGATGGGAACCGCCAAGGCCATTGCAGCAATTACAAGGATCACGATCACCGGCAGCAGCAAGGCCGATTCCCAACCCTCGACCCCCCCCACGAACCAGTGCGCCGGGCGACAGGTCCAGAGGTAGGAAAAAGCCAGCAGCCCCAGCGGCAATACGATCAAGACAGCAAAAATTCCCGCGAGGTTATCTTCAACGAACGGCGCAAACCAAAGGCCGGCCAGGAACCCGAGAATGACCGTGGGCAATGCGGCCATGATTTCGATCATCGGTTTGACTACTTGCCGCATTGGCGGCGCCATGAAGTAAGCCGTGTAAGCAGCGCCCAGCAGGGCCAGCGGTACCGCGAACAACATCGCGTAAAGAGCGGCTTTGAAGGTCCCGAAAGCCAGGGGCGTCAGGCTGAACTTGGGTTCGAACTCGTTGGTGGCCGCCGAGGATTGCCAGACGTATTCCGGCTCGCTGTAGTTCTCGTACCAGACCTTGCGCCACAGTGATCTGAGGGAAACTTCCGGATGTTCATTGTCGATATTCAGCATGGCCAGCGTGCCACCAGGCTCCAAAATCAGCATTCCATTGGCCCGTGGTGATAAAGCCAGCGCCGCGGGAAGGCCACCGCCCAGTGCACGCATTAATACCAGGCGTTCTGAAGTGCTGTGGAATATACCCAGGTTGCCGCCCTCATCGATGACAGCGAAGCCCTTGCGGCGTTGCTCGGGTACGATGCGACTAATGGCTTGCTCATGCGCCGTGAACCGGCGTACCTCCCTGAGCTGGGGTTGATTCTCCCCATCGCGTACAGGAAACAACTGCGTCACCGTTCCACTGGCGTCACCGGCCAGTACGGAGATCCCTCCCAGCAACATGCTCAGTGCGGTGATGGGGAACTCGCTGACCCGAAGTTCCTGCATTTTCTCGAGAGCCGGCAAGCTGAATCGGTGCAAGAATCCTTTTCCATCGGCCGCGTAGAGCCACCTGTGATCACCACTGATGGCCAGCCCAGTGGGTGTGAAATCGACACCGGCCGCCTGTACAACGGAATCAAGCTGGACCTCCCCGGTCAGGAAGTTCTCATTTTTGGTATTCCACTCCACGTAAATCGATGATTCGTCGTAGGCAGCAATGACCAGTTCGCCCGAGGTATCCGACACCGCCAGACCGCCCAGATCGCCTTCCACGCCGATCGAGCGCGGGCTTTGCCCGTAGGGTCGCACGATGGAGGGCAGAATTTTCCGATTCTCGACGCCACCGACAAAACTCGTCTCATAACGATGCTGAAAGGTCACGATCCGTCCATCGGACAAGGCCAGTGCCACGAGGCCATTACCATCGCCGGCTGCAGCCGCGGCAACGATTGGCGGTTCGTTCTCTGCTATGATTTCTTCAGTCTGGCTGACCCGGCCGTCATCCAGGGAGATGAATTCAGCATAGCCGTTGGCATTGAGCCGCAAGCCGACTTGCAATTGTTCCTCGACGGCCATGAAGGGGGTGGATGCCCCGGCCCAGTCGGCGTGCCGCCCCAGTTCGGACCTTTCGGCGCTGGCTGGCAGCATGAGCGGGAAGACGACATAAAGCAGATAGAAAAAAATGAGGACAACGGCCACGATCACACCGATGCCGCCCAGCGCGATGATCCAGCGAGCAATGGAATCCTTGCGTTTGCGCCAACGGTGAAAGCGTTCCGGGCGCCCACCCCGCGAACCACCGCCGGCCAGCGGGAGAATGTTCATGACTGCATCATATAG
>JAHEFS010000195.1 GCA_024640045.1 Chromatiales bacterium
CAATACCCTGCGCCGTAAGCCCCCGATCTACCGGGGCGACCCGCTGTTAATGGACCCATTCGACCCGTCGCTCGAGTGGCTGCCCTACACCGACAATGACATAACGGACTTGCGTGCGCACCAGCTGGATACTGATTTTCAACCCACCGACATCTTTATGACCGAGTACGTCGAAGGTTGGAATCAGGATGCCCTGAACATGGCCGAAGCCGAGCGGGACCCATCCGAGCGCAATCGCGTGCTGGAGCTTTTTAATGGCTCGCAACGGCGGATCGACCTGGGCCAGGATCAGTACGTGTTGGAAATTTACGGGCCGGGCAGCGCAGCGGAGCCAGCGCCACCGCCGCCGCCGGTATTGGTCAGGAACACCATTGCACTGGAATCTGGTGTGACCTTCGAACTGGATAAGTGGGCCATCCGGCCGCAGGCGGCCGATACGCTGAAAAGTGTGGTCAAGGTATTGAACGAGGCGGACATCTTCAGCGAGCTGTTGATCGTCGGTCACACCTGTGACCTGGCAACAGATCAATACAACCAGTTGCTGTCGGAACGCAGGGCCCGCTCTGTCCGCGATTTTCTGTTGCAGGCCGGCCTGGAAGTAGACGATATCCGGATCGAGGGGCACGGCGAGCTGGAACCGGTGGTGCCCAATTCTTCGGAAGAAAATCGTGAGCAAAACCGACGGGTCGAAATCACCTTCGTGACGCGTGAGGGCATGGAAATCAACCGGACGGTCTCAGGCGGGGGAGGGGATCGCCGAATCGAATTTTCCTGGGTGACTCCAGGGCTCTCGCCGGCCGCGGTGGCCGGTGAAACCATGGTGCTCGCCCTGGCAGGCGAGGAATTCGTCGAGGGAGACACTTCTCCAAGGGAAGTGATCGGATTGAACGGCGCCATCGAACCGGGCGAAACCCTGGTGATTGCCTATGACCGTTCCGACGACGAAATCCTGGATCGTGCAGACATCGTCACTGGCCAGCTGGACTTCACACCTGCCGATACGCTCGTTGTCCGGCGTTTTGGGGGTGATCGCGCCCTCGCTTGCCATGCCCACAGCATGGCCTTGCTGATCACCTATCCACCCGACGTGCCGCTGTTGATTCGTCCCGGTGGCAGCGAGGATGATCCGGGTTGCGTGGATCCGCTCGACTGCTCAGTCGATGACGTAGATATCACTGCCTCACCCAATTGAACATCGGCCAGGCCATGGCGCTCCCGGGTCCGGGCGGTGTATTTTTTCTGGCTTTCACAGCAGTACTGGCGAGCATGCCGGTATGGATGTTTTTTGCGCCTCGGCTCGGATTGATCGACCGGCCGGACCTGCGCAAACTGCATCGTGGTGAGGTGCCCGTGGTGGGTGGGCTGGCGCTGCTCACCGCACTGGTTCTTGTTCTGGGGGTATGGTTTTCGAGTCATCTCCAGGTACCGATGATGCTCACCGCAGGCGCGCTTGTCGCCCTGGCAGGAATGGTCGACGACCGCCAGGGCCTGTCGGCGGCAAAACGGTTCATTGTTCAGGCCATTGCCAGCGCACTGATGATTTTTCTTGCCGGGGTCTCATTGCACGACTTTGGCGAATTGCTGTGGCCTGGAACGCTGCAACTGGGTTGGCTGGGCATACCGGTCACCCTGTTTTGCGTGGTTGGAGTGACCAATTCGGTCAACATGATCGACGGCATGGACGGGCTTTCCGCCAGTGTCTCGCTGGTGACATTGGCTGGCTTGATCGCTGCCATGCTCCATGCCGGCCAAAGCCTGGAGGCCGCGCCTGCGCTCGTGGCATTGACGGGCGCGCTGTGCGGCTTTCTCCTGTATAACTTTCCCTTGCCATGGCGTGATCGAGCGATGGTTTTCCTGGGTGATTCCGGCACGTTGTTACTGGGTTTCCTGCTGGCCTGGCTGCTGGTGGACGGCAGCCAGGGCAGTACCCGCCTGGTCGCGCCGGTCACGGCCTTGTGGTTGCTCGCCATACCCCTGATGGACACCGTGTTTGTCATGATCAAGCGGCGCCTGGCCGGTGTCTCCATGGTCGAAGCGGACCGCGAGCACCTGCACCATGCGTTTCTGCATTCGGGGCGCAGCGTCCGTCAGACCCTCGTGGCCATGACCCTGGCCGCAGTGGTGATGGCGGCCACGGGCTTGTTGCTGGAGTGGCGCGGAGTGCCGGAATACGGTTCCTATGCCTTGTTCCTGGGGGTGTCCGGCGTCTATTTCCTCGTCATGAGCCGTGCCTGGCGGCAACGCCGGTTTCTTGGGAAGGTCATCGAGTGAGCCGGCGGGAGACCGGCGCAGCTGAAGTTTCCAGGTCTGCGATCGGGCATCCCGGTGATGGCCGGCTGGGCATGGTCCTTTTCCTGCTGTACCTGGCCTGGCTGGTCTGGTTGCCCCTGCCCATTGGCAGTAACCGCCCCATCTGGGTGGGAATAGGCCTGCTGTGGCTCACGCTTCTGCTTGGGACCTGGCTGCTTGGCTGGATGTCCGGTGCCATTTCACTACCCGGAGCAGTACGCAGGGCCGGAGGACTTTGGGCGTTGCTGCTGCTGGTGCTTGGCTGGATGGTGGCTCAATGGGGCCTGCCCGGCGAACTTGCCCCGGCCTGGATGCGGGCAGCCTATGAAGCCGCCGGAGTTGATGCGCCGGCTTTGACCCTGGACCGCACCGCCACTTTGCAGGCGCTTCTCGAGACCCTGATGGTCTGTGGCGCGATCTTGATCACTGTGCTGCTGGTGAGAAATCGGCGGCGCCTGGAACTGCTGCTCTGGACCCTGGTGTGGGTCGGCGTGGTCACCGCGGTAGCGGCGGGCATTACCGTCATGGAGCGCGCAGACTGGCAGGTTCTGGGTGTTCATCTGAGCAGTGGGCAAACGGCCTCGGGGCCGTTCGTCAACCGTAACCATTTTGCCAATTACCTGGTTTTGACGCTGAGCGCGGGACTGGGCCTGCTCATTTCCATGCAGAGCAGTCATTCGCCCTCGGGCTGGCGGCAACGGTTGCGCCAATGGGTGCAAACCCTGCTTGGGCCCAAGGCGCGGCTGCGTATTTTTCTCGCCTTGATGGTCATCACGCTGGTCCTGACGCGTTCACGCATGGGGAATACCGCATTTTTTGCCAGCCTGCTGATTACCGGAGGCTTGGCGCTTTTATTGATCAGGCGACGTCAGCGTTCCTTGTTGATCCTGATCGCCAGCCTGGTGGCGATCGATATCCTGATCGTGGGCACCTGGTTCGGTGTGGAACAGGTGGTGGACCGGGTCCAGAAGTCGGTCACCGTGACCGAAGAGCAGATCATCATCCATGACGAACCGCGCATGGAAGCGAATCGCGAAGCATTGAAGATTATCCGTGCCAGTCCCCTGACGGGCACGGGTGCCGGAACCTGGTTCACGGTTTTTCCACAATGGCGGGCATCGGATCACGGCTTTTTTGACCATGCGCATAATGATTACCTGGAGTTCGCCGTGGACCTGGGTTTGCCGGCGGTCCTGCTGCTGTTGAGCCTTGCAGCCATCACGGTGCTTCGAGGATTTCTGCAACTGTCCCGGCGGAACGATCCCCTGGTGCTGGGTTCGGCGTTTGCCTCCCTGATGGCGATACTCGCCATGGGTATTCACGCGACGGTTGACTTCAGCCTGCACATTCCTGCG
>JAHEFS010000076.1 GCA_024640045.1 Chromatiales bacterium
ACGCCCGCCACACACTTCGGCCCGGGTGTGGTGAACACACCATATGGGCTGGTCTGCACCGAACACATACTGATCGCGACCGAGGGCTACAGCGGTTCACTGTCTCAGATGAGACGCAAGCTGATGCCGATCCATTCCATGATGGTTGCGACACGACCCCTGACGACGACTGAACGCAAGCGCGTCGGGCTGCAGCGGCGCTCGGCCTTCAACAACCTTAAACACCAGGTGACCTATGGCCAGATGACCATTGATGGCCGCCTGGCATTCGGCTGTCGCGGCCACTATTTTTACGATGGGCGGGTTTGTCATACTTTCGACCGGACCGACCCCTTTTTCGACGTGGTCCGCCGGGAACTGGCGGGGTTTTTTCCGGCGCTTAAGGACATCGATTTCACGCATGCGTGGGGCGGCGCACTTGGTGTATCGCGCCAACTCGAACCAATGGTGTGTTTCGACCGGAACGACGGACTCGGTTTTGCCGGTGGCTATTTCGGTGACGGCGTTGCCGCTTCGTCACTGGCCGGCAGAACCTTAGCTGACCTGGTGTTGGGTCGCGATACCGACCGCACGCATACGCCATGGGTCAACCCTGATCGCTATCGCCGCCTGGACAAGGGCCTGTGGGAGCCCGAACCGCTGCGCTGGCTGGGTATCAAGTTGCGGGCCGGATGGATGGGCTGGACCGATGCAGCGGAACGCCGCAACAGCTCTCTGGCGCCGGCCATGAACTGGACCCTGGAAAACCTGTTCCCCTGATTTCCTGGCTTAATTCTTGCGCAGCCCGGATTCGGCAATCGCCGCCGGTATGGTTTCCGGGTCACCTGTCGTCATGACGTGGGCACCCGATATTCCGGGGATTTCAGCGATCTGTTGTAGCGTCTCGGCACAGATCGTCACCCCTTCCTGCTCCGGGTCCTTCGCTTGTTCGAGCCGCTTCACCAAGGCATCAGGAATCAAGGAATCGCGCAGGTTCTGCTTCAGCCAAAGGGCTATTTCTGCCGAGGGCAATGGGGTTAGTGACACTATGACAGAGTAATTCCAGGTCATGCGTGCATCGACCAGGCGCTGCATATACAGTTTCAGGGCCGCAACGTTGAAGCAAAGCTGGGTTTGCATGAATTGTGCACCCAGGCCGGCGCGCGAACCCAGGCTTTCCGCCCGCCAGCCGCGCTTGGGCCGAAACACCTTGGCGCCCGTGCCAATGAAAAACCCTGCCCCGGCACCCAACTTTTCGTCCCGGGTCATGTCACTGGCAAGCTTGATCAATTCTCGCCCGCCAATATCGAACACCATCCCGGCCGGCGTGGCATGATCCTTGGGAATACGATGCCCTCGCATCAGCAAGACCGAGCTCACGCCCAGCGCGCGCAGCCCGAGCAGATCGCTGTGCAGGGCAATACGGTTGCGGTCGCGACAAGTCATGACCGGCACCGCGTCGAAACCGGCATCCAACACCAGCCGCGCGGCTGCCAGTGATGACATTTGCACCCAGGCCCAAGGATTATCGGTCACCTGGATGGCATCCACGTGCCCACCCAGAAGTCGGGCTTGTTTCTGCACATCACCAGCAGCTGATTCACGCGTAAGCGTCAGCTCAGCGGTCAGGGTGAATGTGTCGCTCTGAACGGCTTCCCGGAAAGTTTTCATCATTCGCGCAATGCTAGAAGCAACTGTTTACCTGTTCCCCGGGGTGGCAAGCTGCGCTACCCTGACCCGGCATCGTGAAGCATCATACTCGCCAGGTAGCGACGCGCAAGAACCCGCCTGGCAAGAAACAGGAACCAGACATTATGACAGCACTGGAAACCCGACAGGAACACACGACCTCGTACTATGCGGCCACCGCCAGCTACCCGGAGCACTACCCCGAGCTCGAAGGCCAGGTATCCGTGGATATCTGCGTGGTCGGCGCCGGATTCACTGGCACGTCCACCGCCCTGACCCTGGCCGAGCGCGGCTACTCGGTAGCGCTGGTCGAAGCCAACCGGGTGGGCTGGGGCGCATCCGGACGCAACGGCGGCCAGTTGATCCATGGCTTCAGCAAGGATTACAAGATCGCCGCGGCCTTGGGGCCGGACTATGAAGACATGATCTGGGAGATGGCCTGGCGCGGGCACGACATGATTTATGACCGTGTCGAGCGTTACGGGATCGATTGTGACCTGGTGCCGGGCTATTTCGAGGTGGCCACCAAGCCTTCTCAGGTGAAAGAGTTGGAAGAACAACTCGAGCGCTTGCAACACCATCAGCACCCCTATGAGTACCGCCTGCTGGACCGGGCCGAGACTCGTCACACGCTGGGGACGGAGTGCTTTCATGGCGGCCTGATGACCATGCGCAATGGCCATCTGCACCCGCTGAACCTGTGTGCAGGCGAAGCCCATGCCGCAGCGGGACTGGGCGTGAAAGTATTTGAAATGTCGCCGGTGACGCGACTGGAATACGGCAGTCGCCCAAAAGTGATCACGGACAAAGGCCGCATCGATGCCGCGCACGTCGTGCTGGCGGGCAATGCCTATCACCGGCTCGAGCCGAAACATCTTTCCGGCCTGATATTTCCCGCTGGCAGCTACATCATCGCAACCGAACCACTGGACGCCGAACTACGCCAGGAGATCAACCCGCACAACCTGGCCGTGTGCGACACCAATGAAATTGTCGATTACTACCGGACCACGGTCGACGGGCGCATGCTGTACGGCGGGCGATGCAACTACTCTGGGCGTGACCCGAAAGACATCGCCGCCTCAATCAAGCCACGCATGACGCGGGTTTACCCACAGTTGCAAAATACCCGGATCGACTACGAGTGGGGTGGCAAGATCGGCATTGTGCTGAACCGCATCCCGATGCTGGGCCGGATTGAAAGCAACGTCTATTTTGTCCAGGGATTTTCTGGCCATGGCGTCAACGCCACCCACATCATGGGCGAGATCGCGGCCGACGCGATTTGCGGCACAGCGGAGAAATTCGACCTGTTCGCGAATATCAAGCACTTCCGCATCCCCGGCACGCAATGGTTCGGCAACCAGATGTTGGCCATGGGCATGCTGTATTACCGGATGAAAGACTGGATGAGCTGAACGCCAGATGGATACCCACTACCTGAATCCCAAGCTGGACCGCACGCAAGTCCGCAAAACCCTGGAAAGAGAATCCTGCATTCTGATCCGGGATATTCTGCAAACAGAAGTCGCGGAAACTCTGTACCGATCCGTCCGAGACCAGTCAGACTGGGAACACACGTACATGGTGGGAAACGTTATCAAGCAGGAAAAGCTTTCTCAACTCCGAAACAAGCCCCCTGCCGAGCTGCAGCAGAGACAAAAATCACTGCTGGAGCAGGCGCGGCGCGGCTACCAGTTTTCCTATAATCGTTATTCCATTCTGGATGCGGTACTGAAGCAGTTCGATGCTGGCAACTTCATGCATGTCTTTCTGCATTACCTCAACAGCGAGGCATTCGTCGGATTCGCACATGATATTACGCAGGACCGGGAAATCGCCAAACTCGAAGCGCAGGCTTGCTGGTATGCACCCGGGCAGTTCCTGAAAATGCACCAGGACAACAATCCACCCAATGAAGACCGAAGATATGCCTATGTCTTCGGCCTGACTAAGGGGTGGCAATCGGATTGGGGCGGACTCCTTCAATTCGTAGACCAGGGCAAGGTCACCCGCACGATTACGCCGGGTTTCAACACGCTGACCATCTTCAAAGTACCGCAAGACCACCAGGTATCGTACGTCGCACCGTACGCCTTGCAACCCCGCTTTACAGTCACGGGCTGGATGCGCGCCAAGTGACCGAGAGCCGTCGAGCAGATAGCATTGCTTGACCGTCTTTGTTCTCATATTTTTTTAGCATATTTATCTATAATATTTTAATAATCCAGTTTTATATTTTGGTTATTAATTGCATAGATGCTAATAAATTTTGGCCTTGATCGATATCAATAGCATCTAATGCTAACTAGCGTATACCGAAGAGCACCTCCAACGTAAGAAGGTGTGTGGCATGGATACATCCATCAACAAGATTACCGTGACCGATAACTCCGCCAACCCCGCCCCGTTGGGCTTGCTGGCCTTCGGAATGACCACGGTTTTACTCAACCTGCACAACGCGGGCTTTTATGAACTGAACAGCATGATCCTGGCCATGGGCATCTTTTACGGCGGCATTGCCCAGATCATCGCCGGGATCATGGAGTGGACCAAGAAAAACACGTTTGCCACCACCGCATTCATCTCCTACGGGCTGTTCTGGCTGACGCTGGTCTCGTTGGTCCTGATGCCGAAATCCGGCTGGGTCGAAGCCACCTCGGCCGGTTCCCTGGCTGCCTACCTGGCCATGTGGGGACTGTTCACCGGTGTCATGTTTATTGGGACGTTACGTCTGAACCGGGCCCTTCAGGTCGTTTTCGCTTCACTGACCGTGCTGTTTTTGCTGCTGGCGGCCGCCGATGCAAGCGGCAGTGCCTTCCTGAAGACCGTGGCGGGATACGAGGGCATCTTCTGCGGTTTCTCGGCCATCTACGCCGGGCTGGCACAAGTGCTCAACGAACTCTACGAACATGAAATGTGGCCCATTGGACAAGTCGTCACGCAACCGACACCCAAACCCTTACCCACATTGGGACCCGTTGCCACAGGACCCAGGAGAGCCGCCTGAATCGCGATCTTGAACGCCCAGAAAAATCTGTCGCGGTTCTCCCGAACTTGCCTGCGGGTTATGGAGTTCAGTAATGAAGGGGACCGGGCACGCTGACATTGGAATCCGCTCGGTAGGTTCGATCAGTTGTTTGTCGAGTATGATTGGCTCGTTGACATCCCTTAGCGCAGGAAACGGCCATGACCCTATTGAGCACGGAAAACCCGGTGTTTGTGTCCTATATGATCGCCGGCGCCATCATGGTGCTGAAAATCATGGGTCAAGGATGGATGACGGTATACAGAATGCTCCGGAGTAACTCCGGACTGGCGAGTCCCGAGGACCTCCAGGTGGGGTTGATCAACAAGAACCCGCACCCGGAGCAACTCGAAATAAACGATTATGTCGACCGCTCACGGCGGATGCATCGGAATGACCTGGAGAATATTCCGGCATTCCTGGCCTGTGGCTTGCTGTTCGTGGCCGCTGACCCGTCGTATGTGTTGGCGAATATCCTTTTGTATGGATTTGTCGGCGCCCGCCTGGCGCACGCTGTCGCCTACGCCACCAAGCAAACCCACGAGGTGCGGGCAACGTTTTACACGATTGGCTCCTTTGCCGTCATAGCCATGGCAGTTTATGTAATTACGACAGTAATATAAGTTCGCAACAAGGGATGTTTGAAGAGAGTCAGGGCGATCCGGGTTGCCGGGAAGCGCAGCCCGAACGTTTGAGCCCAAAATTCAGAAATGCCAAAAATACGTGACACAGTATCGACATTGATTGACCTCGTTCTGACGGTTTATCTGTACCTGGCACTGGAATGGTTGTTCTTCGTCACCAAGCCGTCTTTCTTTACCGTCATACCCTGGACGGAACGCTTCACTACCGGTCTGGTCGCTGCGCTGCCAGCGGTGTTTTTACTGATGGCTGCCTGGGTTTGTTGTGCGCTATTGGCTTTGCTCACAAGTAATCTCTTGTCTCAGCGGACAAGAGCCGGGTTGCTGCGCCTGCCCCAGGCACTGGTGCTCACGATGGTTGTTGTATTGCTGGCCGACAACTTCACGTACACCGTGTTCAAGCTGGGAATCAAGACCACTGCAGGGGTGTGGATTTTTGTCTACCTTGCCACTGTGCTCGTGGTTTTCGCGGTAATCCTGAAGAAAATTTCGCAGCAATCCTTGCAATCACCCGCCCGGGCACTTGCAAAGCGCGCGCTGTCCCTGGGTTTGCCCGCGATGGGGCTACTGACGGCGTTCCTGATGCTGCAGTCGTCAGGCTCATTGCCGGCGCTGGTGGCCAGTGCAACGCCAGACCGGCCAAATATCCTTTTTTTCTCCACCGATGGGCTCGAGACGAAATTTGTGTCCGGATTCGACCATAAGCGGGAGACAACACCTTATCTCGACGCGCTCATCGAGACATCCTGGGTGTTTGATACGGCATTACCCAACGCTTCGCGCACGACCGGCAGCACGGTTTCCATGTTAACCGGCAAGTACCCAGCAACCACAAAAGTCATCTTCCCACCGCACACACTGATTGGCATCGACGCATTCCAGCATCTGCCGGGCATGCTCAGAAGCATCGGTTACTCGGTATTCCAGGAGTCGATTCGTTATTACGGAGATGGTCCTGATCTGAACATGCAACTGGGATTTGACGTGGCGAATCGACGGGAAGTCCCGCAGCAGTCATCAAAATGGCTGTCGGATGCCACTCAAATTACCTTTGCTTCGCCATTGTATTTTCTGGGCCGACTGCATAATCGAGTGGTCGAGCGAATGGCTCACCTGGTTCACTTCAAATCCATGGATAACGCCTTTGAATCGATCCAGGCCGGCGAATCGGCCCGCGCATACGGCACACCAGATCGCACACGCATAAGCGCAGCCAAGGAATTCATCAGAACACAAGAGGGACCGTTCATGATGCACCTGCACCTGATGGATACTCATTGCTGTACGTTTAAGCCCAAAATACGTCGATTTTCAGCTCGCTTCGATAAGCAGGAGTCAGGCGATCATGAAGATTTCTTTCGTGACGCGGTCCTCGATTCCGACGCTTTTTTTGGCGAAATACTGGAGTCACTCGAACAGGCAGGCAAACTCGAAAATACACTCATAATCTACAGTTCCGACCACAGCAAGGGCTGGAACGTGAGAGAGCGCGTGCCGCTGGTGATCCATTTTCCTGATCAAAAACGGGTTGGGCGGGTACCCGTCAACGTCCAATTAATGGACCTTGCACCCACGGTACTCGATTATCTGGGAATCAGTGTACCGGTCTGGATGGAAGGCGATTCACTGCTTTCAGATGCGCTCGATCCACTGCGCCCGATCTATTCCATCGCGGGTGTCAATCGAGAACATGTTGAGCGGGAGGGTGACCTCGTGTCGCAACTCGTTGGTGAAGGGCCGCCGATGTTCGGCGTGAAATCTATGGTGATGAGTGTGTGCCAAAACTGGTACGCCCTTGACCTCCTCACGGGTGAGGTGCAGAAAGGACACATCAACCGGCACCCTCAGCCCTGTGATGTCGACCGTTTGCCCGACGTGACCGAGGCCCGCGAAAGCATCGTGCAGCACCTCAGTGAGCGGGGCTTCAGTTTACCCGTTGAAAGTTACCCGCCGCTGGACTGAGTCGCCCGGCAGCAAAGTGGTGACTGGAGGCGACCAAGGGATTATTCGGGCAAACGGTGGCACCAATACAGGCGCCTTGCACCTTCACGCAGGTCTCGTGTCTCGCGGATGTGGTAATACTTCTTCAGTTGTTCTTCAAGAAATTCCTGCCGGTAATCCCAGTAACGGTCTTCCTTGTTGCGTAGCAGCGTCTGTACCTTGTCATCTTCACGTGAGACATATTCGATCACCAGCTCAGGCGCCAGCGTGGACAACCACTCCACGAATTCGGCCAGCGGCACATTGGCAGTAATCACCACGTGATGAATCAGCGCAAGGCAAAGCACCATGCCAGGCTGGCTGCGATGCTGCAGATCTCGCCGCTCCAGGTTGCGCCAACCCCAGTTCGGGGATGGATCCGCCACGTTCTGCACCAGGGGCAAAATATTCGCCGGTCTTGCTTCATCCCGGTACAGGCGCTCAACGGCGAGGTGGTCGATGTCCGTGGACACCACCTGGCCGCAATGGCTCGCTGCAATCCGCGAAAACTGTCCCGTATTACAGCCGATGTCCCACAATACACCGGGCTGACACTCTTTCACGCACTGCTCGACAAAGCGTTCTTTCTCCGCGTGATCGGATTCGGAGTAATTGTGGAAGCTGGTGTAGTCACCCCACTCTGACCGTCCATCCTTCCACTCGAGTCGATCAACCACCTTGCGTAACTTCCGAACGTTGGCCTTAATCAGTTCCTTATTGAAGCCTGCCGCCTTCAAGTCAGATCGGACGTTCTGGCTGGTGCCCGAATAGTTTCGATCCAGCTTGGCCTGTAACCACACGTTGCCCAGCACCCCGCGCCGAAAGCGATCCCGGAAACCGAATAAGCCATCTGCGGTCTGGACGCTTACCCCGTCGATTGCGGCTCGGAGGAACGGTTGGAACTGCACGCCCTTATGAGCCTGCAGCATCAGGGGAAACAGGAACATTTCACAGAACTGCCGGCGTCCAACCCAGGGTTCACCGGGTTTTACAGGCTCAAAGGAGGGAAGATCGATAAAAACAGGCTGACCATTGATGAACTGGATGTTGTATGGAGTCGCATCCTTGAGCGTCCAGTCTTCGGCCAAAGCGGCCGACAAGAGACGTAATTGCAGTTGGGCTGCAGCTTTGAGCATGCTGAAAGTCCACTCATAAGCGTAGCTCACGACCGGGACCCGATCATGCTCGAGGAAACCGGCCCACTGGGCCTGTATATCCGCAGTCAGGGGGTTCTTTTCAGGCGAGAGCTCCCAACTGCCAATGACCTTGCCTTGCTTCTCGAGGGTTTGAAAAAACTGCTTTTGCGAGAGTGCTCGGAAATTTTCAAGCGCCTGCGTACTGAGGCCACGAATGACGCGCCCCTCGTGCAGATAAACCCGACCTTCGCGGTCGCGGAAAGAACCGCTGACAGGTTGTTGGCACCCGGATGTCATGAAAATGCGCTAAAGCCGGAGCGACTCAGGAACTCTCTTCTTCTGCTTCGATTTCTTTCTTGATGCCGAATATCGCGAGGATTCGGTACCAGTAGAGCTTCACTGCCACGGCGATGGCGGCCACGCCCCCAAGCAGTACCTGCAGAAGCATACTACCTGTGCCTGGATCAAGATACGCCAGAGCATCGCCCGTTGCCATGAACCCAAAAACAAACACCACCCATCGATAAATCATGTCTAACTTACCACCACTGCTCACATCCGAAGGTGAAGCATTGTCCCAGCAAGGCGGGAAAAATACCACCCGACGGAATCCGTGCAGTACCGAACCCAACGAGACTCTGGAATAATTGACAGCTCCGACCGGGCGTGAATCAGTGCGAGATTCGCAGCGTTTTACATCCCGTGATTGAGCCTGAGTTCTGTACAGGCCCTTAAAATCCGGTCTTGTGTCCCGGCGCTGCCCGCAAGAGTTTAAAACTGCTGAACCCCATTTGCACCAGCGGTTGCAGGTCGAACTCGATCATGCCCAGTTGTTCGCGCTCCTTGAACTTCCGTGAACAACTGAAAGGCACCGAAGGGTCGCCCTTGTTGCGCTGTGAGATCGAGACATAGCAGGTTTTCGAGGGGCAGGTAAATGCGCAGCCTGCATTGGCGAAAAGGGTGATACGGTGCTTCTCGGGAATCGATTCGAGGAACGCCAGGTCCTCGTTGGCCGTCATCGGCAGGACCACTTCGTCGTAGAGTTCGAGCGCCGCCCCCAGCTTGCGTAGGTTATTGATGTTTTTGATCACGCTGGCATCAATCCGATACTGCGGAAAGTCAGCGCGTATCCAGCGCGCAAGGTCATCGTGAGTGACGATGACGGAGTTGGCCTCACGGTGATAACGAGCGAGAAAATCAGCATGTTGATCGTACTCTTCCCGCCTCACATCATGATTGGAAAGCGGCAGGCGCAGGCCGATGCCGGCGTTATTAAGCTGCATCACGTCGCGCTGTGACAACTCCGGTTGTCTGAAGATGCGCCCACCATACAGCGGGGAAGGCTCGACAAAGCCGAACAGACTTTCGATACGGTTGAGGGGGATATCACCGAACTGCCGCCGCAGAAAGCGAAAAACCGGCACGCCTGGCGTTTTGCTGCGGGCCGAAATGGTAAAGGTGTAATCCGGCGGCGCTGCCAAATCCGCTTCCCTGTACAACCGGGCCATCCTCCGCTCATGGAATCAAACTAAGTCTAGCCGTGCGCGAGCCACCCAACCGGCGACCCAGATCAACCACTGACCAGATCGTTGATTGGTCTAGCTGCTCCTGCGGCGACGTCCCGGACGGTTTCGACGACCTCGCGGCGCCGTGGGCTCAGGCGCCGCGGCCAGCGGTGGAAGCTCGGGCAGCTTTTCCTGTGACTGCAGGCCTGCCTGCACCAGGCCGCGCATGGCCTGATCGATTTCGGGGTCGGTCTCGATCGGATGGTAAGCCGCCAGGCGCTTCCCGACTTCGGCCGTGGCCCGCTGCAACAGGTCTTTCTCGCCCTGCTTCTGCCAGTTCTCGCGATTCTCGCGGTCGAACACCGGGTCAGTCAGGTACATCTGGCTGGGCCATTGCGCCAGCGTATGCGGAGAAGTGATCAGGTGATCCTCACGCAGCAGGTCATCGACCAGCGACTGCGTGGGCAGGTCATCCAGCACCTCGATTTCGCGGATGAAATGCAGCGACTGCCCGCAGACCTCGTTGTCGAAGACCAGCTTGGGCAGGCTGAATGTCAGCACAAAGTCCAGCATCCCCGGCCCGGAAACCGAATTGACCCCGGCAATAGCGGCCAGCAGTGCACTCGAAAATGTTTCTCCACCCGCCTGGGCGTCCAGGGACTTGCCGTCAGAAAGAGCCATGTAAGCCTGGGTCGGCAGCCCCAGCGACTTGGCGATGGCCACGTAAGCCACGTTCAGATGCTGAGCCTCGATGGCCGCCATGGGTGAGGAGGCCGCTTTCATGTGGAAGGTGGCTGGGGCCCCGCCAAACAGCACCGGAGTACCGGGGCGGATAATCTGCGCCATGGTCAGGCCGGCCAGAACGTCCGCGCAGTGGAAGACCAGCGCGCCAACCAGGGTGACGGGCGCAATCAGGCCCATCAGCGTCACTGGCACGATTTCCACTGCGATACCCGCCTCCACGCAATCGAGCAGGTTCTGGCAGGAATCCTCACCGTAGCGGAAATTGCCGGTTGCGGTGATGGTGAATATGGACATCGGCTTCGCGACCAGTTCAGACCGGTCGGCCCGGAACATCTGCAACATCTCAACCATGCGGGGTACGCCATGCTCAGAAAACGCACCAGAGACAATGGGCTTCTTCGACGTCATCAGGAGCATGTACAGCCGCCAGGCATCAGAGACCTGCGACTCGATATCCTTGTTGGTGGAAAATGCGGTCGAAGGATAAGCAACGTGTTCCAGGGTATCGCACAGCCGTGCATATTCCATGAAATCGGTCGAATCCGACAGGCGCGTTTCGCCGCTGCGGTGATCGAGAATCTTGAGTCCGCTGGAGCCCGGCGTGTAATGCACCTTGTCCCCGCCAATCTCGGTGTAGGGTGCACCATCGCGGTCGTACAGGGTGAAGGTGCCTGGCGCGTCATCGATGGCCTGGCGGACCGCCTCGGGGGAAAACAACACGCGTTTGCCTGAATCGTCGGTCTTAAGACCGTGATCCAGCAGTCGCTGCTTTAAGCCCTGTCCACGGATTTCCATGCCGGTTTCGGCCAGAATTCGCATGGCTTCATCCAGGATTTTTCCGATCATCTCGTCGCTGAGTACTTGCAACCTCGGTCTCATGATTCCTCGCTTGTTTCCCTGTTCATGACGGTGCGGCGATCTCACGTTTGCGTCGCTGAATGTAATCGATCAATGCGTCCTCGATCGCCGGGTCGATGGGCGGTCTCTGGTAGTCTGCCAGCAGCCTTTTCCATGCCCGATTCGCACGTTGCGCCGTATCCAGGCTGCCCTGCTCTGCCCAACTCTCGAAGTTCTGCCGAGACGACAGCATCGTGGCATAGAACGCCGTGCGAAAGCGTTCCATCGTGTGGGCCGTGCCGAAATGATGCCCGCCCGGCGCCACCTCGGCAATGGCGTCCATGGCCAATTCGTCCTCGTTGATCTCGATCGGGCGCAGGGATTCGACCAGCATCTGGAGCATCTCGGCATCCACGATCAGTTTTTCGAACGATGCGGTCAGTCCGCCTTCCAGCCAACCGGCCGCATGATTGACCAGGTTGGCCTGCCCGAGCAGGCAGCCCCACAACGACATTTGGCTCTCGTAGGCCGATTGCGCATCAACACAGTTGGACGTGGTCGTGTTCGATGAACGCCAGGGCAAACCCAGGGTCCGGGCAATCTGTCCGCTGGCCAGCGCGAATTTCGTATATTCGGGCGTGCCCAACGCCGGCGCACCGCTCTGCATATCCACGTTGGAGGCAAAATGCCCATACATAACCGGCGCCCCCGGATTGACGACCTGGGCCAACACCACGACAGCCAGCACTTCCGCCGTTTGCTGCACCAACGTTCCGGCCAGGGTTGCCGGGCTCATGGAGCCCGCCAGGGTAAAGGGCGTGATGCAGCACACCTGCCCCGCTGCAGCCAGTTCAAGCACTGCCTCGGTCATCGGCGTATCCAGTTGGCGTGGAGAGTTGGTGTTGATAATGCCCATCACGGCGGCCGTTTCCGACAGACCATCGCGATCGGTACCCAATGCGATGGCCGTCATTTCCAGGCAATCAATGGTTCGCGCACGTCCCAAGGGATAGGCCTGGGCATTCTTGTCCAACAGGGTCAGTTGCGCCAGGTACAGGTCCAGGTGTCGTGACTCAGGTGGCAGATCCATCGGCTCGAAGGCGCCACCGCCTTCCTGGTGCAGGACGTTCAGGCTTTGCACCAAACGCAAGAAATCGCACAACTCCGCGTAGGTGCCAGGCCTGCGGCCGCGGTCCAGGTCACTACAGAACGCCGGTCCGCCCACCGAGGAAAAAACGATTCGGCGACCACCGATCAACA
>JAHEFS010000196.1 GCA_024640045.1 Chromatiales bacterium
CGGTGGGTTTTAGTGGGTGCTACCGAGTTGACTCAAGGGCGCCACAGCGCCGCCATCCCCCTCTGTTTTCATACTGCGTAAGCCTTTGTCCTTCTTGACATTCATCTTTTCAGGGTCTATCGTGCATTTTTGTGGGAATTTGTGGTAAAAATTAATAGTCGAGTGGCATTGAAGTGTTTTTTGGAGAAACAGCAATCAGCCTGGACGCCAAGGGGCGTCTCGCCATCCCGGTGCGCTATCGCGCGCTGGTAGATGAGCAGTGCGATGGGCGAATGGTGCTGACTTACAGCGCATTCGACGCCGGCGCCCTGTGGTTGTACCCGGAAGACGACTGGAAGCGTGTTCGCGACGAAGTCATGGCGCTCAGTACCTTCAATGCCAGCCATCGAAGTTTGCAGCGCCGCCTGGTGGGCAGCGCAACACCGGTCGAGCCGGATGGAACGGGCCGCATCCAGTTGCCCCAGACCTTGCGGCAAGTGACGGGGCTGGAAAAACACGTTGTGTTTCTGGGGATGGGTTCGAGGTTCGAGATTTGGAATGAGAACACGCTGAACCAGAAACGAATGGAAGAAGAACGCAGCCTGACAGAATCTGCTTCGGAAGAGATGGCCGGGCTGGTGCTCTGAAACGGAGATTTCAAGGAACGCGAAATAAGTAACGAAGGGCAGACAGAGGGACAATGAGCGCATATCAGCACCAGGCTGTGCTGTTAGAAGAAGCGGTGACGTCGCTCGTTGTGAGAGGTGAGGGAACCTACCTCGATTGTACCTTCGGCAGAGGTGGACACAGCCGGGCTATTTTGGCCAGGCTGACTGAGCAGGGACGCTTATTTGCTCTGGATAAAGACCCGCAGGCGATCGAAGCGGGCCTGAAGGACCTGGGTGGTGATTCGCGGTTTTCGATTACCCAGGGAAGTTTTGCAGATCTGGGCCGAATGGCCCGGGACTGGGGAATCGAAGGCCGGTTAGACGGAGTGCTATTCGATTTAGGTGTTTCATCCCCCCAGTTGGATGACCCGGAGCGGGGTTTTTCCTTTAGGGAAGACGGCCCTCTGGATATGCGGATGGACCCAACGCGGGGCGTTTCCGCGGCCGAGTGGCTGGCGGGAGCGACTGAACGGGAAATTTCCCGAGTGCTTTGGGAGTTCGGAGAGGAGCGCCATGCGCGCAGGATTGCCAGAAGTATCGTGATGGCCCGGCAGCGGAAACCGCTGGAGCGCACATCACAGTTGGCTGCCTTGATTGAGGCAACAGTGGGGCGACGGGAACGTAAACATCCGGCCACCCGATGCTTTCAGGCAATCCGGATATGGATAAATGAAGAACTGGCTGACTTGGCCTCGGGCCTTGAAGCCGCAATCGAGCAGTTGCGCCCGGGGGGAAGGCTGGTGGCGATCAGCTTTCACTCCCTCGAGGACCGCCTGGTCAAGCGGACATTAAAAGAAGCCGCACGACCAGGTCAGGTCCGACGCAATATTCCGGAGCACCCGGATTTGCGTCCAACACTGCGTTTGATTGGCAAGCTGGTTCGACCTTCCGAATCCGAAATCTCCGCAAACCCCAGGGCTCGCAGCGCGGTCATGAGAGTTGCGGAGAAACTGGGTTGACGAATCGACTATTAATATTAATTCTGGTTCTGATTGCCGACGTGGGCAGCGCGCTGGGTGTCGTCTATACCCGGCACCAGAGTCGACACCTCGCGGTTGAACTGGGGACACTCGAGGCCGGGCACGATGCCGCGGTTGCCGAGTGGAGCCGTTTGCAACTTGAGCAGGCCTGGTTGGCCGATGCCGGGCAGATCGAAAGCACGGCTCGGGGGAAACTGGGTATGCAACCGCCCGGTTCGGTCAAGATACTGGTACTCAGCCAGTGAGCACCAGCCAACAGCCCAGAATCAAGATGAGCAGGATGTATGCCCTGTTGATCATTTTTTTGTTGTGTTCCGCAGCCATGATCGCGCGTGCGGTCAATCTGCAAATCGTGGAAACAGATTTTCTGCAGGATCAGGGCGAGGCACGATACCTGCGCGAAGTGGATATCCCAACCACGCGTGGCGTTATTTCGGACCGTAACGGGGAGGCGCTGGCCATCAGTACCCCGGTGGATTCCGTCTGGGTCGATCCTCGGGAGCTGTTGCAGGTACCTGAGAAAATCGAGCCTCTGGCCCAGGTGCTGGGAGCCGATGCAGACGAGGTTGAGCGTAAACTCAATCAGCGCTCGGCTCGCGAATTTGTCTGGTTGAAACGCCGGTTGCATCCGGATGTCGCGGCGCAGGTGCGCAAACTCGAAATTCCGGGTGTTTTTCTGCAAAAGGAATATCGCCGATTTTATCCGGCCGGTGAAGTGGCGGCGCATGTCATCGGTTTTACCAATATCGATGATGTCGGCCAGGAAGGCCTGGAACTGACCTATGAAGAGTGGTTGAGTGGTGAGGCTGGCCGCAAGCGGGTCATCAAGGACCGGCTGGGGCGTGTCGTAGAAGAAGTCGAAGTGGTGCAGCCTTCGCGACCCGGTAACGATCTCCACCTGACTATCGACCGCAGGCTGCAATACCTGGCTTACCGGGAACTCAAGCGAACCGTTCTCAAGCACGGTGCGCGCTCCGGCAGCGTGGTCGTGCTCGATGTCGATACCTCCGAAATTCTCGCCATGGTCAACATGCCGTCCTATAACCCGAACAAGCCGGGTACGGAAGACAGCGATGGCTTGCGCAACCGCGCTGTTACTGACGTGTTCGAGCCGGGTTCCGTGGTCAAGCCGTTCGCCATGACGTCGGTCCTGGAGAATGGCGTGGCGTCGCTCTCGACCGAAGTCGATACCTCCCCGGGTACCCTGCAGATTTCCGGTCACACCATCCGTGACACCCATAACTATGGCGTACTGGACGTGACCGGGATCATCACCAAATCCAGCAACGTGGGGGTGGCCACCTTGAGCCTGGAGCTCGAGCCGGAACGGATGTGGGATACCTATCGGCGATTTGGTTTTGGGGAAGCAACGGGTACGGGTTTCCCGGGTGAGTCTGCTGGCGTATTGCGCAATCACCGCCGCTGGAGGCGTCTCGAGCAGGCAACCATTTCTTACGGCTATGGTATTTCCGCCACGGCACTGCAAGTTGCCCAGGCGTATGTTGTCGTTGCCAACGAAGGCCGGTTGCGCCAGCCTACTTTTATCAAGGGCGCCCTCAACCCGGCCATGTCCGTGGTTGATCCCGTGCTGGCGCGGCAGGTGGCTGCCATGCTGGAAACGGTGACGGGCCCGGAGGGTACCGGTAAGCTGGCGCGGGTGGCGAACTACCGGGTTGCGGGCAAGACGGGGACCTCGCGAAAGGCCAGCGCTTCGGGTTATGCCAATCGCTATGTCGCCAGTTTCGCTGGTTTTGCCCCCGCCAGTAACCCTCGCCTGGTTTGCGTCGCGGTGATCCATGATCCGACGGGCGAGGCCTATTACGGTGGATTGGTTGCCGGCCCGCTCTTTTCCTCGGTGGTCGAAGGCGCGCTCAGGTTGATGAATATCCCGCCGGATGACTATTCATCCTTGCTGGTCCAGGCCGGCCTGCCTTCAGCGGGGGGGCAGCCATGACTTACGGA
>JAHEFS010000077.1 GCA_024640045.1 Chromatiales bacterium
TTGTGCACGCACAGGCTCCTGAACTGCCAGCGCGAAAACCTGCTTTATGCCGCTTGTTTTTGATACATTGCACCTTCGACTGCCGAACATAATCGGAACGACGCATGAGCCAGTGCAAACCACTGATCAGGGTGCTTGTTGCCCTGCTCCTCATCTTCACCGCACCCCCACTGAGCGCCCGCGAAGCAGGCGCCAATCCGTTTCCTCAAGGTAGCCGCGGAACCAACGCGCCTGAGCAACTCGACAAGCCTTACCTGATCCTGATTTCACTGGACGGATTTCGCTGGGATTATCCTGATCTTTACGATCTGCCGAACATCCGGCGCATCATCGATCAGGGCTTCCGGGCAGAGCGTTTGCTGCCGGTTTTTCCCACCCTGACTTTTCCCAACCACTATTCGATCGCCACCGGCTTGTTCCCCGACCACCACGGCCTGGTGGGCAACCGCTTTCCGGCACCGGAACTGGACGCCTGGTATGAGCTGAGCAACCGCGAGACGGTACAGGACCGGCGTTACTACCGGGGCGAGCCCATTTGGGTGACCGCCGAATCCCAGGGGATGGTTAGCGCGGCTTTTTTCTTTGTTGGCACGGAGGCTCCGGTGCGGGGCATCCGCCCCTCACATTGGCGAAATTACTCCAAGAAAATTCCCGGCGAGGAGCGGGTGGACCAGGTGCTCGAGTGGCTGGCAGCGCCCGACCTGCAACGACCGCACCTGGTGACCCTGTATTTCGAGGACGTGGATGACCACTCCCACTGGTCAGGCACCCAATCTGAACCTGCCATTGCCGCCATCCAACGCGTAGACGGTTATCTGGGGAGGCTCTTGACGGGCCTTGGGGCGCTGCCCCATGGCGACCGGGTCAATATTCTCGTGGTGTCCGACCACGGTCAGGACGGCTACCGGCCGGACTCGGCCCCATTGGTGCTCGATGAAATCGTCGACCTGGAGGGTATACGCGTCGTGGGGCAAGGCAGCTTCGCCTTCCTGTACCTGCCCGGCCCTGATCCCGCCCGTATCTCGGAGCTGCAGTCTGTAATTAACCAGGCGTGGGAGCATGGTCGCGCCCTGACACCGGAAGAAACGCCCGAGTCCTGGAAACTGGGGACGAGCAATCGTTGGCCGCACCTGATACTGGCACCGGACTCCGGATACGCTGTGGTCAAGAGCCGGGAGTATTTCCCCAAATTGAACCCCGGAGCACACGGCTGGAGTCCAGACAATCCCGCCATGCATGGGGTCTTGTTCGGCCAGGGTCCCAACCTGCGCCGAGGCCTGCGCCTGGGCGCAGTTCGAAACGTGGATATCTACCCACTGATGCTGGGGATACTTTCGCTTGACGGCCCCGAGGATCTGGATGGTGATCCCGCCGCGTTGAGCAAGGCCTTGATCAAACCCTGATAGCCACCTTCGCTTCAGGCCCAGGCGGCCGGGTCCAGAGATCCCAGCAGCCTGACCCTGGCGCCTTTGAGCACCCTCAGTAGCCGGGGGTCCTTGCGCGCCAGCAGATCGGTAAATCGCCGTCGATCCAACACCCAGGAGCGGATTTCCCGGCCGAGTTTTTCTTTCAAGGGCGCCAACACGGAATCAACCACCGCTTTGTCGAGCTTTTCGGAAACCAGCAGCAGTCGCAACGTCGGCGCGGGCGCGTCATCAGGGTTTTGATAAATCACCGCCAGGTCGGGCGACGCAGGTAACTGTTCTAACGCCTGGCGAAGCACATCTACGACGCCGAACGTCTTGCGCGCCAGCGCGCACAGATCAGCGAAAATGGGCTGGTCCGGATTGGCCTGGTAGTGCTTCTGGTTACCGATCCGGCGGACGTTGAGCAGACCAGCCGATGACAGGCGGGCCAGTTCGCGCTGCACTGAACCGGTACCGACACCGGCCAGGCGCACGATTTCATTCAGGTAAAAACTCCGCTCAGGATAGCCATAGAAAAGCCCCAGCAATTGTCGCTGGGTTCGCGTGAACAAGGCGTCCAGAAGGCGCTTTCCTTGCGATATGATACCCATATAAGGTATTATCATACCTCATTTGGGTGTTTTTGAGCGATTCGCCTGCATAGGGATATTCTCTCGGGCGCAAAACGAAGCAGAGGCTTCGGCCGGGGGCCTGACCCCATCGCAACGGCTGAAATCGGTTTCGAACCCAGACAGGCGGGACGGCTCAACGCATGTGAATGAAAACAGTCCAAGGAACTCAGCCATCGGCCTCGCGCCGATTGGAATGGGAAGGACACCGCCCTGTCGGCGCTGCCTGGCTACCAGCCGCAAGGTTTTTCAGTCTCGGCGCCGAAGCGAACGCCACCCGCGAAGCAAGGGCCCCACCCGTGAATGGGCGCAATTAAAAAAAGGGCCGGAGAGGACAGGGTCGGAAAGTGCAACCGGCGGCCATGATGGTCGCCGGTTTTTTTTCAGGGTTTCATGGAAGCGATAAAAGCGTTGGCTTCGGCGATTGCCTTCTGCATATCGGCTACCAGTTGTGCCGTATCCCGCTCGATGCTGTCCAGTTCATTTCTCAGCGCGCCTATAGCGCGGGCATTCAGATTGTGCTTCAGCACCAACACCTGGTCTTCGAATGCATCCAGAACGGGCGGCATGGCGGATTCCGCCTTACGCATGGCCTTCATCAACTGCTGATAACGGGCCCGGGTATCCCGTAACAGACGCGCGCTGTCGGCGCGCAGGCTGGCGCTGGAATACTGCTCCAGTTCGCTCTCCCATTCTTCGAACAGATCCTCGGCAACCGCTTCGACGGAATCGATGCGATCACTGACTGCAGCCGCACGTGCCTCGCTTCGCCCATATTCCTCGCTCAGACGGTCATACATCTTTTCCAGTTCGCCGCCGTCGACCGCTACGAGACTGCGGAACTGCTCAAGGGCTGAGGAAAACTGCTCCGCTGCATCGTCCTGGGCATCGCGCGCGTCCTCCACGCGATCAACCAGGATATCGCGCTTTTCAAAACCCACGCTTTCCATGGCCTTGTAGTAGGTGCCGGAACAGGCAGCGGTCAAGAGCAACACCGCCAGGAAGGTGATCTTTCGTGTGACAAAAACAGTTGGCATAAAATAGGCTCCCGGGCCTGCAGGAAAGGCCCGTGTCTGGCAGGTTACCGCCAGGTGCTTAACGTGGCAAACTGGTGCGGTCACGGGATTGTCACGTTGATCTGTCACCGTTGGCAGCCAGGCACTCCCGGAGAAGAGAACCAGAAATGATCGAACGCATGAAAATCCTGTTTCTGTGCACCGGCAACTCCTGCCGCTCACAAATGGCAGAAGGCTGGTGCCGGCGCCTGGCAGCCGAAGGCACAGGCGTCGAGTCGGCCGGAATCGAAGCGCACGGCAAGAATCCGCGCGCCATCGCGGTCATGCGGGAAGCGGGAATCGACATATCCGGCCAGGAATCCACCATTGTGGACCGGACCATGCTGGAAAGAGCCGACATCGTGATCACCGTCTGCGGGCATGCCGATGAGCAATGCCCCGCCCTGCCCGGCAACACCCGTAAACTGCATTGGCCCCTGGCCGACCCCGCCAAAGCGCAGGGTGACGAGCCAGAAGTCATGGCGCACTTCCGCGCCACCCGGGATGAGGTCGAGCGGCGCGTGCGCGATCTGTTGCGGGAACAAGGCCTGCTGAAAACCGGCGGCCGCCCATGAGTCTGCAAAGCGAAGATACAAGCCCAAACGGAACCAGAATGCCGTTGTTTGAGCGTTACCTGAGCGCCTGGGTGGTGCTTTGCATCGCAGCCGGTATTGGACTGGGGCGGCTGGTGCCGGGCCTGTTCGAGACGCTGGGCGCGATGGAGGTCGCCCAGGTCAACCTGCCGGTGGCCATGCTGATCTGGCTGATGATTCTGCCCATGTTGCTGAAAATAGATTTCCGGTCGCTCGTGGAAGTCCGCCAGCATTGGAAAGGAGTGGGGGTGACACTGTTCGTCAACTGGGCCATCAAGCCGTTCTCAATGGCCCTGCTCGGGTGGATTTTTATTCGCAACCTGTTTTCCGGTTGGCTGCCAGCAGAGCAACTGGACAGCTACGTGGCCGGGCTGATCCTGCTGGCGGCGGCGCCCTGTACGGCCATGGTTTTCGTGTGGAGCAACCTGAGTGATGGCCATCCCGGTTTCACGCTTTCGCAGGTAGCCCTGAACGACCTCATCATGGTCTTTGCCTTCGCACCCATCGTCGCCCTGTTGCTGGGCATCAGTTCGATCCACGTGCCATGGGAGACCCTGCTGCTTTCGGTCGTACTGTACATCGTGCTCCCGGTGTTTATTGCGAGCATCTGGCGAAGTTTGCTGATGCAACGCCGAGATGGTGCAGAGCGACTGCAAAAAACCCTGCGGCGACTGCACCCCGTCGGGCTGGCCGCTTTGCTCATCACGCTGGTTTTGTTGTTTGGATTCCAGGGCAACCAGATACTGGATAACCCCCTGGTGATCCTGTTGCTGGCGGTGCCCATTCTGATCCAGGTCTATTTCAACTCGGGCCTGGCTTACTGGCTCAACCGCAAACTGGGTGTCGCCCACTGCGTGGCCGCTCCCTCGGCGTTGATCGGCGCCAGTAATTTTTTCGAACTGGCAGTAGCGGCGGCCATCAGCCTGTTCGGCCTGCAATCGGGTGCCGCGCTGGCGACCGTTGTCGGAGTCCTGGTAGAAGTTCCGGTGATGCTGTCAGTGGTCTGGATCGTCAATCGCACCCGGCCCTGGTATGAAAGCGGGAACCGTCGATCGGAAATCGGCTGAGCGGCAAGGCTCAGGACGGTGTGAAAAACGCCACCAGGCGCACCATCGCCAGGGTGTCGAACCGGCAATACGCCAACAACTGGCGCCGGGTCTCGGCCGCCTGAACCGGATCCGCTCCCGGTTTCACCGCTTCAAGCCACGCGGTCGAGGCTTCCGTGCCTTCATGCACGCCCTGCAATGTTTTCCAATCCATTTCCGGGTCGATGGTTGGCAGCACCGCCTTGATCGACCATGAACCCAGCATATCGGGGTGGTAATAGCAGGCTTTGGTCACTGGGTACAGATCGACCAGCCGGTCGAGCAGCGCGCCCAGAGCAGGCGCCAGGTCAGGAAAGCGCGCGGCCAGGCCGTTGATGACGCCCTTTTCGTAGCTCGTGTACACCAGGATGGGACCCGTGTTGCCCAGGGCTTCGAGCAGAGCTTCGGCCAGCGGCCGCATCGGTGCCTCACCCGACATGTCGAGAAATTCTTCCTGCCGCAGCACGCCCGGGGCGTCTTCAATGTGACAGGACCACTGGAATGGCAGCGTCTCGTAAGGCCGCGTGCCGGGCCAGACCGGTATCGCGGGCCCGACCGTTTCGAAATCCAGGTAGTAGCGCGGCCAACCCAGTTCACGGACGAATCGTCGTGCTGCCGGCAACACCTCGGGCTGGCCGGCCCGGGTCACCCGCCAGATTCGTTGCTGATCCTCGCTGGACAAGAGGTCACCGGGGACTTCCCGAATATCGCGATAGCCTGCGGTGACGAGTTCGCCCAGCTTCTTACGGCTGCCCTTCAGCCCGTGCACCGGGTAATCGGCGTCTACCGGCCAGCAGTGATTGAAAAACGGGCACTCATACGGACTGAAACAGTGCTGGCCCACCTGAACTTTCGGCATCGGGCCGCTGACCGCCTGTTTCGCCTGGTCCACCCAGACCGGAACCGAGCGCTGCAATTGGCGAACCTCATCCGTCAGGTCTTCTTCCGCCAGGAGGCCCCGGTAATCGCCGTCCCCCTCGTAAACGAACTGGTTGTCGATATGGGCCAGGGAAAACCGGGCAAAGCGATAGCCGGCGCCTTGATGCACCCAGGCCTGGATGGCACAGTCCTGCAGGTGCTCGTTCTTGCGCCGGGTGGAAGCCTTGACCTCCACGACATGCCAGCCGGATGGGGAGGGCAACAGCACATCCTCGCGCACGAGCACCCCATCGTGCTCCAGTGTCGCTTCGAAAATCGGCTCGGTGTGGCCCAAATCCATTAATTCACGGGTCAGCGCCACCGCCCGGCTGAGACCGTCCTCGTAGGCAATGTAGGTTCCCTGGCCCTGACCGTAAATCTGCACGGCAATGTCCCCCACCTGGTGACCCGTTTCAAACGCCGCCTGGGTATTCGAGGGGTAGACCGCCCAGTCGCGGTGATGAACCTCCAGGTGCACACGCTTGAGACACTGCAGCGAGGACATGACGCGGGATTTGGACAGCCTTGGCATGGGCTCAGGATAACAGGAAGCTTGCCGGCTACGTCTCCCCGAACTGGAGTTCGGCCAGGCGCGCGTACAAGGGGTTGTCACGGATCAACTGCTCGTGACTTCCGGTGGCGACAATCCGTCCACGATCGATGACCACGATGCGATCGACCTTCTTCACGGTTGCCAGCCGGTGGGCAATGATCAGGGTGGTGCGATTCTCCATCAGTCCTTCCAGCGCAATCTGCACCAGGCGTTCGCTCTCGGCATCCAGTGAACTGGTGGCCTCATCCAGCAACAGGATAGGTGGATCCTTGAGAATGGCGCGGGCGATGGCGATCCGCTGACGTTGGCCGCCCGACAAACGCGTTCCACGCTCACCCAGAAACGTGTCATAAGCCTCCGGCAGTTCGCTGATAAACTCATCGGCGGCAGCCGCGACGGCGGCCTGCTCGACATCGAAATTCGTGGCCGCGGGCCGTCCATAGCGAATATTCTCCCGTGCTGTCTCACCAAACAATACCGTTTCCTGGGGCACCAGGCCGATACGCTGGCGCAGGTCGTGCGGGTCGGTACTGGCGACGTTTACGCCATCGACCTCGATGGTTCCGGACTGCGGGTCGTAGAAACGCAGCAATAACTGAAAGCTGGTGCTCTTGCCGGCGCCGGAAGGGCCGACAAAAGCCACCGTCTCCCCTGGCTCGACTTCCAGGGAGAAGTCATCCAACGCGAGGGCCTCCGGCCGTGACGGGTAACTGAACGAAACTTTGCTGAAACGAATCGAGCCGCGAGCAGCGTACGGCAGGGGTACCGGTTTAGGGGGCGCCTTGATGGCGGGGGTCGCGCCCATTAATTCCGCCAGACGCTCCATGGCGCCCGCCCCACGTTGCACCTCGCCCCAGATCTCACTCAATGCTGCGGCGGATGACCCGACAAACATCGAGTACATCAGGAACTGCGCCAACTGTCCACCAGTGAGCGCACCCGCAAGCACGGCTCGCGAGCCACCCCACAGGATCATGGTGATGGCCCCAAAAACCAGGATAATTCCGAGCGCCGTCAGGCCGGCGCGGGTACGCACTCGCCTGATCGCGGCCTTGAAGCTATCTGCTACTGCCTCACTGAAACGCTCGATCTGGAGGTCTTCCAGCGTGAATGCCTGGACGGTCTGGATGGCGTTGAGGGTCTCCCCGGCCAGGCCGCTGGTATCGGCGACCCGATCCTGTGCTGTCCGCGACTGGCCGCGAATCCGGCGGCCAACGATGATGATGGGCAATATCACGACCGGCACACCTAACAATATGTATAGAGTGAGTTGGGTGCTGGTCAGGGCCAACATCACCAACCCGCCGACCAGGTTGACCAACGAACGCAATGCGATGGACAGGCTGACACCGGAAATGCTCTGAACCAGGGTGGTGTCCGTGGTCATTCGGGAGAGCACCTCGCCGGTTCGTGTGACCTCGAAAAAAGTCGGATCCATGTGGATCACCCTGCGATACACCGCGTTACGGAGATCGGCGACCACGCGCTCGCCCAGCCAAGTGACCAGGTAGTAGCGAAGTGCGGCGAAACCGCCAAACACGACCGCTGCGGCAAAAAACCACCCGAAGTACCGGTTGACGGTGTCCACGTCATTGGCCACGAACCCGTTGTCGATCAGGTAACGCAGAGCCACGGGCAATGACAACATCGCGAAGCTCGCCACCAACAGGGCGGCCAGCGCGCCCGCCAGAACGCCGCGGTAATGCAGGATGAAGGGCACCAGCGTGCGTAATGGCTTGAGTGACTTACCCTTGGGACGTTCTGAGGAAACGGAATCCACCATCAGTATCAGGTGGGTGCGATCGTGGCGGTATCAAGCGACTGCACGTGCACGCTCATGTCGGCATCGATCCCAACGATGGAGTGCTTGGGCACCGGTTTCCAGTTTCTGCGGCTGATGGGTTCAGAAGCCAAGGTGACGGACCGGTAGTGCGGATAGTCGATTCCGTGGGTGTGATTTCTGCCACACACCCTGCAGAGCCACGGGCCGGTTTGCTCGAGCATGTGCAGTGAATTGCGCAAGCGGGAGGCAAACAACATCCTGCCATCGGTCAGTATGAAATTCAGGCGGCTGACCCGCTGACGGTTGGCTTGCCGGGAACGCCGGTCGAGCTCATTGACCGCATCGACCAGGGTGGCCATGACCTTTTCGAACGGCAACCTGGGATCCGGGCGGCCCGCGTCCTGTTGGCGCAGCCGGCTGAGCAGCCACAAGAACATCAATTCGCTGTCCGTCTGGCCCTGACGATGCTGCTGCAGGTCCTCGTCAGTTTCCTGCTCCAGTTCCGCTTCCAGGCGATCAAAAGCGTACAGCGTACCGTTGTGGGCAAACGACCAGCGGCCGAAGGTGAAGGGGTGGGCGTTGAACGCCGAATTCCCTCCCACGGTGGCGTGACGGACATGCGCCACGACGGTTCGAGCGTAAATACGCTCCGCCGCATCACTGAAGTGCCCGTCCTGGTGGGCGGCGGTTTCACGCTTTTCGACCCAGGGCAGCGTGTTGTCATAGCAACTCACTCCCCAGCCATGCGCATTGGCATTCCCCCGCCGGTCGGACTGGCTCTGGGCCATCAGGGCATTCTGGGCCAACACCAGGCTGCACTTAAGGCGTGTCGGTTCGTTCGCACGAAAGGCATATAAACGGCACATCGGGTTCCGGGTTCCAAAGAATCTTCACCTGAACATTGTGAAGCCTGTTGCGGATGCGCGCCACGGCCACAGGTCATCCATTCACCAGGTGACAATGCCCTGCAGGGCTTTAATGAACAACCGGGTGGCGGCCGGCAGACACCCACGCATTATTCCTGCGGGTTTAACCCATCAGACCCCTCTTCTGCGGCTGTGCTGCGCGTCACTGCCGCACGTACCTGCGCCAATTTTTCCCTGATTGCCTGACGATTTTCCGGGCCCATTCGCAGCAGCATTTTCTGCCCGGCAGACAGGGCTTCAAGCTCCTCGTTGGCATAAAGATACACGGCCTCCGGTTTCACCAGGAGCGGCGCCTCGGTCGGCTCGGGCGTTGCGGCGAGATGATCGATGACCTCCACCAGGCGGTCGTTGAAATAGGCCCCGGGATAACCCAGCGCCTCGTAAGCCTGCTGGATTAGCGGGTAGTAACGTACGTACACGGATACCACCGCGTCGGCATCCAGGGCACTCACCAGCTGAATATAAGGCTGGTAGCGCGCAGCGTTATCCGGGCTGATACGGGTCAGCCCCTCACCCTGCTCACTGGAAACCACCAGAAACTTCCCGGCGGGTGGCTGCAGCGGCAGGATCAGCGGCGCGACCTGGCGGCTGGGAAGACTGTCGACAGTGGCCACCACCCGGTTGATGAGTTGCTCGGTAACAAACCACTCGGCCACCTTCTCGGCGCCCATCAGATCATTCAAAGAAGCCAGCATCTCCGGATCCGACTGCTCGAGCGCAGGCAGCGGCTCAGGTTCGGGCTGGACTTCGGGTGGTGACCCGGGCTCTTCGGTCACCTGTGCCTCCTCGATGGGGAACTTCACGGGTGGCGGTACTTCGACTGCTTCGGCAGTCGGGGGGAGATTCACCATCGATGGGTGGTCTTCCACGGGTTTGCGGGCGTTGAAGTACCAGCCAGTCAATCCTGCCACCACCAGCACCAATACGATCCAGGCCGTTGTTTTGTTCATGGTCATGCCCCAGTCGAAGTCACTGACGATTATGACCCCGAATCCGGCTCAGTGTTCAGCAAAGGGTCCGGTCGGTTTCCAGGTGCATCAATATTCCTGCAGGAATTCAATGCATGTTCGTTCCTGTACCCGTTCCGGACTGTGCCACGATCAGCCCTGGACACAACCCGGAATAAAAATGCGCCGCTGTCTTCTGATTTTCCTGTTGGCCACCTCGATCGATGCTACCGCCGACAGCTTCCGCTGCGGCACCCGGCTCGTCCTGACGGGAGATCCGGTCACGCGGCTGACCCGGGCCTGCGGCCAGCCAGAGCGCACCTACAAAGGCCGCGCACATATCGGAAACCGGGGAAACACCCGGCCGACCTCCGTCACCCAATGGGTCTACAGGCGCAGTGGCAAGCGCGAAATGATCGTATCCGTGAAGGACGGCATCGTGGTCAAAATCAGCCGGGGTTGAGTCTGCTGCTCCACAGGCTTCGACCGCTGCAGCAACCGTCTTCGCCCACCCTATAATGGGCGCATGATTCACGCTGTTCCTGGCACAGTGCGCCTGGCCAATGATCTCGTTCACCTGAAGAGGAAACTGGCATGATCAACCCTGCCGGCAACCCTTTCCCATGGCTGCTTTTGCCCGTGCTGCTCATTCAGGGAATGTGGGTCAAGCATCACACGCCAAAACTGCCGGAGGCGCCGGGGCCCGCAGAAGGACGCTATGGTGCCAGCCCCCTGCTTCGGCTGACCGCCTTGGGCGATTCAATCATTGCTGGCGTCGGCGTGGCGCACACCGAGCAAGCCCTGCCCGCACAGATGGCTGCAGCTTTGTCCCGTAAAAGCGGGCGCGGGGTGCAATGGACCCGGCAGGGACGTAACGGCGCCCGCACCCGTGATTTGCTGCAGTGGGACGCGGGCGCCCACTGGCGTGAAGCAGATATATTGCTGGTATCGAATGGCTTAAACGATGTCACCAGCCTGATGGCTGCTCGTCCCTGGCTCCGCGAAAAACGTGCACTTTATACCCGGCTGCGCCAGCAGGCCCCGCAAGCACTGATCGCCCAGTTGGGCCTGCCGCCGTTGGGACACTTTCCGGCACTGCCCAACCCGCTACGCTGGGTGCTCGGCCGCCGCGCCAGTGCGTTCGACCGACACCTCGAGCAACTCATTGCCGAGCTTCCCGGAGTCGTCTACCTGCCATTCCGATCACAGCCCGACCCTTCACTGTTCGCCGAGGACGGCTACCACCCCGGCCCCGAGGCCGTCCGCATCTGGGCCGAGTCATTGGCAGAGTCGATCGTGCCTTTGCTGCACAAAGGTGAGAGGTGAGACGGGAGACGGGAGAGGTGAGACGGGAGACGGGAGAGGTGAGACGGGTCAACGCTAAAGCCCCCTCAGAGCCGTGGCCACGGGCTGTCGAATCGCACGAACCGCGGGGAACAGGCCACCGATCATGCCGATGACCGTCGCAAATACGATCCCCTGGACCAGCAGGGCCAGGTTGACGTCGAAGCTGAAGGTCATGGCCGAGAAAGACGACCAATTCAGCGTAGACGCACGGTAACCATCAAAAGCCAGCCAGGCCAGCCCGGCGCCGATGGCGCCACCGGCAACAGCCAGTATCAGCGACTCTGCCAGGACGGAAATCAATACAGGGCCCGAGCGAAACCCCAGGGCCCGCAAGGTGGCGATCTCGCGGTTTCTGGCTGAAACCGCCGTGTACATGGTGTTCAGCGCGCCGAAAACGGCACCAACGCCCATGATGACCGCGATCAGGGTCCCGAGGCCGGTAATCAGGTTGTAGATGGTGCTGGATTGCTCGAAGTAGTAATCCTGTTCCCGCATGGCTTTGACGTTAAGCCGTGGATCACTGGTCAGCGAGTCCTTGAACGCCTGGAAGGTCTGCGGGGAGTCCAGTCGTGCATAGACCGACTGGTAAGAATTACCGCGCCGGTAAGCGGGTTGCAGAACGGCCGCGTCGACCCAGATTTCGGACTCTGCAAGGCCGCCGGCGGCTTCGAACACCCCCACCACGGACCACCGTTCCTGTCCCACCTCGATGGCGGAACCGACGTCGAGACCGGCGAATTCACGCTGTGCCCCCACGCCTACGATGATCTCGTTCAAACCCCAGTTGAACATCCGGCCATCGATCACGCCAAAACCGGGCCGCACCGAAAACGCCTGCTCATGGACACCCCGCATCGGTACGTTCGCGTCGGTACCGGTGGCACGCTTGGGCAGATTGATGATCACGAACAGCTCGGCCGAAGCCATTGGGCCGCTTTCGTTTCGAGCGATGCCGGGCGCCTCCGCGATAATGTCCGTTTCGTCCCCGCTCATACCGCTCATCATTTCAGTGCTGGCGCCACTGCGGAGCACCACGGCGTTCTCCACCGCTGAAGAGTTGTTCATCATCTGCAGGATGCCCTGGGCAATGGACAGCACGCTCACCATCACCGCCACCACGCCTGCAATGCCGAACATTGCGGCCAGAGAAGATCCTTTGCGGCCGGGCAGTGAACGCAGGCTAAACCCCGTGACGGAGGCAATCTGACTGAGCCAATTGATGAAACCGGTCATGTTGCCTCCTCAGCGCCGCAAGGCGTCCGCAATTTGCAGTCGTTGCGCCTGCAAGGCGGGCAGCATGCCCGCCGCCAGTGCCATGATGACAATCAAAACCACGCCCAACAGCAGTTCCTGTGCGGGCAGGAAAAAGACCGGCAAGGACCCAC
>JAHEFS010000197.1 GCA_024640045.1 Chromatiales bacterium
TCGTGCTGCCATTGATGGTGTTATACCAGGCTATTGTGGGCAACTGGCTGGTCAGCATCCCGATGACGGTGATCATGATCGTCGCAGGGTTCCTGTTCGTCTCGGTTTCGGCCTACATGGCCGGCCTGGTGGGGTCGAGCAACAACCCCGTATCCGGGCTTACCATCGCGACGATCCTTTTTGCCGCCCTGGTGCTGGCACTGATGCTGGGGCGGGATTCCTCCATCGGCGCCGTGGCGACCATCATGATCGGCGCGGTCGTGTGCGGCGCGGCCTGCATCGGCGGCGACAACCTGCAGGACCTGAAATGCGGGTACATGCTGGGCGCCACGCCGTGGAAACAACAGTTGATGCTGGCCGTCGGCGGCGTCTCCAGCGCCCTTGTCATGGCCCCGGTGCTGAGCCTGTTGGCCAACGCCTACGGCATTGGCGTGCCCACCGAAGCCCACCCCAATCCCTTACTGGCGCCGCAAGCCAACCTGATGGCTTCGGTCGCAAACGGCATTTTCGGCGGTGAACTGCCGTGGACCATGATCGGCATCGGCGCGGCGATTGGCGCCGTGATCATCGTGCTCGATGAAATCCTGAAAAAAGGCAGCACCGGCTTTCGCACGCCGGTTCTGGCCTGCGCAGTGGGCATTTACCTTCCGATAGAACTCAGCGTCCCGATTTTTGCCGGAGGGCTCGTGGCCCACCTGGTGGAGCGTCGCCTGAAACCCGGCAACTCCGAAGGCGAACGCGAGCGCATCCACCAGAAAGGCACGCTGTTCTCGGCCGGGCTGATCACCGGCGAGGCGCTGATGGGCATCTTCATGGCCATTCCGATCGTCACCCTGGGTTCCGCCGAAGTGCTTGCCCTTCCGGAGCAGTGGCACTTCAGCGGCTGGCTGGGGTTGCTCATGCTGACCGGGGTTGCGGTGCTGCTTTACCGGTTGGCGGTGCGGCAGGTAACGAAACCGGATACTTAAAAAGTATCCGGCCTCATTGCTGTCCTTAAGTTCTACGGCAGCCGCTTAATTTCAATTTCCAGGCTTGCACCTCCCGGAAAGGAGTCGCCGCTGCCTATGCAAGGTTCAAGTTTGAGATAGCTATTACTGGTTGTTCGCATTTTCCAGCTCGTTGCCGAATTTACGGAGCCATAAGAATCCGGCGGAAATGAAGGATCCCAGGCAGGTTCAGAAGTGTTGTACAGGTCCAATACATAGAAAATCTCTTCATTGTCATTCGGGTTGGAGTTTGGAGCGTGAAACCAGAGACTCATTACCAAGTCCGAATCTTTTCCAAAGCCCATTTGGTTGACATGTGCGGTACCGCCAAGGAAATCGTTGGCGGCGTTACCCTGGCCAAAACATTGATGACCGGCACTAAGCTCGTGGCTGTTGCTTCCCGGGCTTACGTTGTCGAACTCGTGGATAAATGCATCCGTGAAGTAGAGATATTGAGTCCCTCCCTGCTTATTGAAAACGATACTGGTCGTCCTGTCCGAGATTTTGTATTCCTTGGAGGTCCAGAACCCATTCACAAGTCCGCTGAGTTCCGCACTGAATACGGCCGTATCTGCCACCGGCTTCCCGGCAAGCAAGGACTGAGCCGAAAAACAGCACAACAAGGCCAATACAATGGTAATTTGCTTTTTCATAACTCTCTCTCCTGTGGTTTCGGTCAATCATTGACATGAAGAAAAAAGGCCGCCTGCCCGAATTTGCGGGCGAAGCGGCCTCCAATGGTTTGGTCAGCTTTAACAGTCAGGGTCTAAACAAATTTTACTTTCTTCGTCGATTCCTCCGCAGCGACGGGTAAACCGTCCTGGATTTTCAGTTGTGAAATTTCGCCAAAACCAAGTTCCCGGCAATGCCGGATAAAAGCCAGCCAGGCCGGGTGCAGGCCGACCGGGGTGGCAGGCCTGCTGTCGTCACGGGTTAATCGCTTTGACTGATTCACGGAAATTACTTCATTCCAGAGGGACGCATTCCCCGTAACCGTCAGGCTTGTAAGGGTAGGCAAATTGACTGATCTTGTTGGGCTTGCCCTTTTCGTCGATTGGAATGTCGCTGCAGATACCTATTTCGCTGACATCCTTTTCTCCGATGAGAATGTTGCCCTTCAGGTTGACGCTGTCGACGTTGCCGGCGATCTCCATACCGTAAACGGCTCCGACAATGTAGTTGTTGTTGATGTTGCCTGCAGTCCATGTGCTGATGCCGCCCAGCAGCCGAATCCCAGTGGTGTCGCAGCCTCCATCGGACATGTCGATAATGTTGTTTTCCAGCAGCGCCTCGGACTGCGGCGCCGCGTTGTCACGCATGATCAGCGGTCCGTGAACGATGCCGAAGGCGGACAGTCCTGAATCACAAGCGGGGGCGCCGATGATGTTTCCGCTGACGGTCGGCGGATTGATGTCTTGCTGTTGTTTGAAGCCCTCGAACCTGATGGCCGTGTCGACATAACTGCCCGGAGTAATCTCGCTGTTGAGCACCCTGGTTTTCCAGTCGTTGGATGCGGGATACAAGGTCGTATATTCCTTTGTCCGGATCAACTCCACTGCAGTGCACAGAGGACCAAGTTCGGTGTGCAGGCGCAAGTCATCGACATCGAAATAGGAAGCTCGGCCATCGTAATACGGATCTCCAGGTGGATACGGTGGTTCTGTGCCAGCGTCGAGCACAAAGCTGACGGCTGACAGCAACTCACCGTCACATCCTTGAGCGCCAGCGGTTGCGCCGATCACGAGATTCAGGTTTGCGACCGCGGCGCGATGGCCCGCGTTGGTGATGACTGCAGCACCACCTTCCCAGTAAATAGCGGTCAACGTTTTCATATCCGTGCCGCTTTCCTGAACGGTGGCAGACGCCAGCAATACTCCGTCCGGCAAAACCAGGGTCTTTGTGGTCGTGCAATCAGTCATCATTTTCTTGATGCGTTGCGGGTTCCCCAGAAGAAGTTCACACTCACCACCGCCGACGTTATTGCAGGGGCCTGGTTGGCCGCGGGGTATGCCGAAGAACACCTTGTTGCAGGTTTCGAATTGCTGATTACCCGTGATTTTTTCCTGAACCTTGAACAGTGTTGTGCCTTTGCCGCCGCGTCCGCCGGACATCCGCACCTCGATATCACGGAATGAAACGACAGCGTCCTCAGCGATCACGACCCTTGCAACGATCTTTTTCGCGCTTTGTACAGTGAAATTTTCAACCGTGACACGGCCAGTATCGTTGCAAGGCTCGCTGCTGCAAGGCAACAAAAATTGAACCGCCTCAACTGCGCCGGGCCTGGTATCGAAACCACTGCCGTTAATGGCGACATCCAGGATGGAGTCCTGGGGCGCCTCTGCCGGGTCGGCCGAATCGACTTTCACTGGCCGGGCCGCCATCGAGTTAAGGCTTAACGCCAATCCAAAAAGAAGTGCCAGGATATAGGTTAGTCTGTGATGCTTGTTGTTCATAAGATCATCCTCGCCTTGCCAGGCTTGGTATGCGCCGGTCTTGCTGACCGACCAGGACAAAAGGTGCCCAGTAAAAAGGGTGTGAATAGTTTTTTGATCGCCGGAGTTCGCGTTG
>JAHEFS010000078.1 GCA_024640045.1 Chromatiales bacterium
TCCATCGCGTATTGCCGTCCGAGAACCAGCCCGGATGGTAGGCCAGGTCGCCATCCTCGTTTTCATAGGGACTCGCCTGCGTGGACTTCGAGGAAATTCGCGTGGCATTGGCCAGCAGAAACTCCAGGGCATAGTCCATACCGGCCTCGGCAGTGTGGAAGGCCAGCTTTTGCCGCAGGTCGTTACTGGACACGCGCTGCTCGAACAAACCGACGCGCGTTGCGTAGAACAGCATCAAGGTCATCAAAATCAACACCAGGATGGCCGTGAAGATCGTCAAGGCGCCACCCTGGCGCGACCTCGGGGCCAGGGCGATTTTCTGGCTATCGCGATTGCTGTTCATGTCAGCTCCTTGCACTCTCTCATGTGCCATCCGGGCAAACCCCGCCAGGGCACAGGACGTTATTCCTTACATAGATCAGATCTTCGATGGTTTTCGTGACGGGTATGCCGCGCCGGGTATTGCGCAGCTGCGCCGTCATGGTCAGGCGGATTTTTCCGATCTGGTGGGTGTCGGCGGCGGCTGAAATGACCTCGGTATAAGACTCGTCCCCGATCGTCAACGCGGTGACATTGACGATTTCCGGATCCGTGACATCGTTCTCTACGCCCCAGTCATCTCCACAATTGTCGTCATTGTCCTGCGAAACCTGGACGATGTTGACCGAGTTGCGCGTAATCAACTGGAAGGCGCCCGCATCGTAATCATTGTCCGCATCGAGATCGAAAAAGTACTGAACACAATTACCGTCCGCCTCAACAATCTTGATCTTGCTGTCATCCGGGTTGCAATCCACCATCGCGTAACAATCCGTCGCGTCCGCATGGAAGTTGGCACGCCTCAGATCGCGGGTGATCAACTGCATGGCAGTGCGCATTTCCTGCTGCAAGCGGGTCGTTTCAATGGTGTAGCTGCCGGCACCCAGGGTATTGGCCATCACCGCCACCATGGCGCCAATCACCAACAGGCTGATCACCATGGCGATCATCACCTCGATCAGGGTCATGCCCCGCTGCATTTCCATGCGGGATGATTGGGTTTGGGGATTCAGCATGCCGGGTAGCCTCCAAGTGCCATGACCCTGGTGGAAGAGCCATCTGTGCAAATTCGTGCCGTTCCTGTTCGACGCAGCCTGATACGAAGTTCGAACAAGCGCTTTCCGTTCTGCTTCGATTCTGCCGAAGAGTGAAGATCGAAAATCGTGCCTCCGTCCACCAGGTCGTCTTCGCTGGAATCCCCAATAATTCCGCGCACAGGATCGAACGTGAAATGACCTCGCGCTCTCGCGAAGTCCATAAATTCGCTGGATATGTTGACAAAGTCCGACTGGGCCAGGCGATAGAGCGTGCCGTCGATCGAACACGAATTCGCAGTGGCTGCAGCCGTCACCCGGCAGTCGCAACCATCATCCACATCGATGGCAGACGAATCCGGGTACGCTGAAGGGGCAAACAGGCCAAGGCACCAGCTGGGAGGATGGGACGCGTCGGTCGACTGGGTCCCGTTGGCGTTGAGCGCGGACCACTTGACGGTCACGAACTCGTTGCGCTTGACCGCCAGGGACCGGCCCTGGGCAATAAAGGAAACCACGTCTTCCGCCGCTGCCGACACCTGGCGCTTTTCAACAAATGTCTGGTAAGTCGGGGCCGCCAGCGCGACCGCGATTGCGACAATCACCAGGGTGATCATCAACTCGATGAGTGTGAAACCTGCAGGTAAGCCTTGCTTGTATGACACCCCGACCCCCCGTGGTGGCTGATTGACGCAAAAAAGTACAACAACGCGAATTAATTATAGGCAGACGCCCATGGAGAATGTCAGGGTTTCCAGACCATTGGTCAGGAATGACCGACCATTCGTCAGAAAATGGCCGTTTTGTTACCGCTTTTGCCGCGTGGCTGGCTCTGCGACGGTTTTTCCTTGTGTTTACGCTAATACACCGGGCACGAGTCCTGGGCGACGAAAATGATGTGCTCGACAGACGTGTCCGCCACGTCACCATTGACATCCAGCAGGGAAAAACTGGTGGTCGGATTATTGGCCGTGATGGATTGGTTGGTGGTCCGTAACGTATCGCTGCAAGCCACCATGTTGGTATTCTGTTTCTTGTAATTACTTACCGTGATGACCGGGTCTCCTCCCGACACCCAACAGACAAAACCATCGATGGTGCGATTGCATAGCGCATCGGCGGCCGTGATTTCGACCTTGGTGGCCTGCACGCCCGAAATTCCCGAGACAATGCGCCCGCTGATCTGAACGGTCTGCGCCGGCGGCGGCGGGTTCTCCGAAACCGCGGTCACCAGCAGGTCGGCCGCGGTCACGTTGGCCTCGAACCGCTGATCGATCGGGTCCGTGTCGGTCAACCCGGAGTTGCCGCGGTGACCACTGGCGGAAACGGTGGCAGTACCCGCACCACCCCCACGACGGGCCACCCCACGGCTGTGTGTGTTGCCTGTCTCCAGGGCCTCATTGGTCACGTCGATCGGGTCGTTGACTGGCGACTCGGTCCAGCGCGTCAGCCAGGTCAGCTGCACGTCGAAGAATGGGATGAGCTCCAGGACATTACCACTGGCGACCCGGTCCAGCTTGATGTCGTTGCCATCGAGCTGCGAACAGGCCACGACCGAATATCCCGCCTGCAGGCAATCGATCACCTCACGGACATCACGGCTGATGTAGTCCACATAGATACCGCGGGACCGAAGCTGCTGCTCAGTCAGCCCCGTATAGGTCGGCACGGTCGTCGAGTCTGGAAAAGTACCTTCAGTCGGTGGCGACAGCGCCGGTGGAGGCGCGCTGGCCGGGTAATCGCCGCTCAGTCCCGCTTCGAATGACTGCACCGCTGTTGTCACGTAAGCTGAATAGTCTGCGACATCGACGGAGTCGTCCAGGTAGTCGAAAGGAAATACATTGAGCGATTCGCGCCGCAGGTCCTGGCCCACCCACCAGAAACCATCCTTGCGCACCAGGCGACAGGTTTCGTAGTAGCGGTCCCCAGCCTCGTCCGCCAGGACCAGGTTGCCGCGACGGTCGCGGTCGTAGTGTTTGTGGTCTCCTTCGAAAACACCGTCTGTCCAATAATCGCCAGCAACACGCCACGGGTCGTACAGCGACCTGCCCGGGTCCTGTGCATCATCGCTGTCAGCTGATCCCCCGTCATGGTGATCAGCACAGCATACCGGGCAGAAGTCGCTCTGCTGGGTGTTGACGGAGAGGCCCCTGGCCTTTTCCACCAACTCACCCTCCTGGTACTCATCCGCCGCCCAGATGGTCGGTCTCGCGCCACCGTCTTGAGCCTCGTCCGAGGGCGCCTGCAGTTCGCAGTGACAGGCAATGATGCGAAACTCTTCACGCCGCAGGAACACGGAGTCGTCGCCCGTCTGTGAATAGGTAATGACATCGAAAGTCGTTTCCACCAGTTCATCCTGAGTGATGACCTTGGGCTCGGGCGTCAGGGATTCCTTGAACTTGTTCTGTCCGAGGTTCAGCGAGACGACATCGGGATTGCTGCCGGGTGCGTAGGGGCGTAGCGGCAACGGCGGACGATTATTCTCTTCGCTGAGCAATCGGCCGCTGGACTGGGCGATGGTTGACTTGATGACGGTGCTGAGTTGCACGCTTCCTGACCCCATGGCCTCGACGCTGATCTCGTTGTTGCGGTCAACCCTGAAAGCGGGCAGGCTCTCTTCGTTGACTGGCGGCAGCCAGGTGACATTGACGGTGAGCAGTTTCATGTCGGAATAGGTTTTATTACTGGTGTTGTCCGTCAACGTAAAACCGTCGGTCGTTACGTCGTAGTAATAGTCAGAAACAGCCTCGGTGACGGTGAAGTTCAATCCTCCGCGCTGCCGCGGGTACGCGGTGCCCACAATCTCTGAATAGGATGGCAGTGCTGCAGGATCGGTACTGGCTTCCAGCAGACCGAAACCGCGTCGCTGCTCGATAATCTCCTCCGCCAGGTTGAGGGCTACGGTTCGCGCATTGGCATCCGCGCTGCTGCGCGTCAGGCTGCCCTGGAACTGCGACAGTGCCATCATGCCGATAGCGAAAACCATGATGGCGACCAGTATCTCCATGAAACTGAAACCCCGCTGCCGAGGATGTTGGATCAGACTGATGTTCATGGGCATCCCTCCCCGTCCGCGTGCCAGCACTTGGGAAAATCCGTCCAGCCGCCAATCAGCGTGGCCAGGTTGCCGACACCATGGGCACGGTTGATCGCCGACTCGTTGAAGATCAGGCTGAGCGTGCCGTTGAAGTTCTTGATCGCCCCATCCACGACCAGGGCGCCGTAAAACGTGATGTTCCCGTTGCCAGATATTTCCGCGATCGTGATCGCCGGCTCGACATCGGTCACGTACATAACGCCGTAAATTTCCAGGCTGCTGTTGAGATTGGTGACCGCACCCGCCGCCACGATGACCACGGGATGGTCGATGGAACCGATCACGGTCGTCTGAGCCGGCGGGCTGCATTCACCGGTCACCCAGTAAAGCCCCGCAGAATCCGGGCCCAGCCCGCTGCAGTCGTTGATCACCAGTGCGGCATTCTTGATCACGGAAAACTGTTCCCGGGGCACGCCGAAAAAGTAATCGAACAGGTCGCAGGGAAAGCTGGCGTCCCAGAACATGTCGATACCGATGACGTCGTCACTGCCCGCGGTGTAGCTGATGGCCTCACCCGCGCTGCAGGAGCAGACGTTGAGTGGGCAACGAAGGTCTTCCGGCACCGTGCGCTGGCCATAGTATTCGTGGCCTTCGCAGGTCTTCCAGTTGCCGCCCGCGGTCAGCGAGGTGACCCGCGTGGCACAGGCTTCGTTGTTGCTGGCCCAAACCGAGATCGGCACCCCCACGCCACCTGCGTTCGGGTTGGTCACGACTTCTACAGTACCCAGCCCCTCAAAGTTTGACCGGGTAGTCAGGGGCACATTTGGGGGCGGCCCGTTCATGGCGCTGAAATTGGACACCGGTTCGGAAATCAGGGCCTGGCCGAGACAGTTTTCCCCGTTGCAGTCCGTCTGACCCCACGCCAACAGTGTCACCATGTAATGCGTGCCGGAAATACTGGTGTCGGTTGTACAGCCACTGACCGGGATTCCGCCGTTGGTTGCCGGGTCGAAATTAACATCAAGCACGCACAGAACCGCTCGTACCGATACCTCCTGGCCCTGCTGCAGAAAGCTGGCGGTATCCACCGGCACCGCGAATGGGTCTTCGCCTTCGACGTCCGGGTCATCGAAGTAGTAGAAATAGCTGTCCGTGCGACGGGCGTCGCTGGATTCACCCCGGCAAGGGTGCGAAATCTCCGCCGGGTCGTTCCCCTCGTCGAAGTCTTCGGTGTGTTCGGAACACTTCAGCCAACGGCGGGCGCCGGGCGCCAGCCAGCCATCTCGTCCGTCCGTGAACAGGTCCAGTTTTGAAGAGGTGATGAGAATATTGTTCGCATAGAGGTATTCCGTGGCGTGCTGAAGCCCGGCCTCCGCAGCGTGGAAGGCCATTTTCTGGCGCATGTCGTTGGCCGACACTCGCTGTTCCATGACCGATGTCCGGAACGCGTAAAACAGCATCAGGCTCATGAGCACCAGCACGATCGCCGCAGCAAACAGGGTCAGCGCGCCGCCCTGGTAACCGGGCCCGGGTTGGGTGATGTAACGGCTCTGCCAGTCCATGGCGGAAAAGCCTCCTTAAATAACGATGTCGTTGCGAATGCGTATGCTGTCTATCAGGGTTTTGCGGATGTCCGGGTGATCCCGCAAGCGGGCTTCGATGCGAATCTGCAGCTTACGGGTGCGCAGATAAATGACATTTCCGGAATCGTCTTCATCGATTCTGCCGCTGAACGACAATTGGGCCGGGGAATCGGGGTCTGCCGTTCCATCAACCAATAACCCGTTGCACTCATCGTCGTCCGGGTCAATTTCCAGGCAGGCTTCGAAGTTCAACACATCGACCAGCCGGGGGTCCGTCACGTCCACCCAGGAACTGCTGGTCGAAGCACAGGTCGTATCGGAATCACCTGTCCACATCTGTATACGGCCGCTGCCGTTGACCTGTAGCAACCGAAAGCCGCCCGAGCCATCGTTGGTGGGGTCACCGTCGTGATTGCGGTCCATCTCGAAAATAAAGCAGTCATTGGCTGAATTCAGGGTGATTTCACCCGGCAAGCCGTTGGGAAAGGTGCTGTCCGTGGCGCAGTCCAGGTTGCCAAAACACCTGATCGCCTCAGCGTTGTATGAGGCACGCCGCACGTCGCGGGAGACGAACTGCATCACGATACGCAGTTCCTGCTGCAGACGGGACATCTCGATGGTGCGGGTTCCCGTGCCCAACGTATTGGCCATCATGCCGATCATGGCGGCAGTAATCATCAAGCCTACCGCCAGTGCAATCATGGTTTCGATCAGGGTCCATCCGAACTGGGTCTGCCCGAGTGTAGGGATCGTGGGCCGGCGAATCCTCAGCATGGCGGGTAGGCTCCGATCCGCATTTTACGATCGGACTGGTGACAGACAGAGACACGCCCGGTCATACCCAGGCTCAGTTCCAGTCCAAACAACCGTTGGGGGCCCGTGCCTTCGTTCGAGTGCACATAGAGTATCCAGTCACCATCCACGACCTCCTGGTCACTCCAGGAAGCAACCGACCCCCTGACCGGGTCGAATGTGAAATTTCCGCTGCCTGGGCGGAAATGCGCAAACTCGTGCCCGACATCGACGAAATCTTGCTTGGAAAGGCGGTAAGGTGAATCGCCGACACTGCAGAAATCGCTTGCCTCAGGATCGGCTTCCCAGCAGTCGCAAGCCATGGCCTTGGGGGGTGAACTCATGCCCATGCAGAAATCGCCATCATGACCTGTGGCGCCCTGCCACGACACGTTGACCGGTCGGGCGGTCTTGATGGACATTGACTGGGCCAGGTTGATATACGATGAGATATCTTCGACAGCCGCAGTCAACTGGCGCTTCTCGACAAAATCCCGATAAGTGGGAACGGCCAGGGTAAGAGCGACGGCGACGATCAACAACGTGATCATCAGTTCGATCAGGCTGAATCCTTTCACTGCTTTTTTCATGAGCCTCCACCATCCTTGGCAGTTTGATCACATGTATCTATAGTATAGGCATCAGAATCTGTACCAACCGGACTTGCCACTACCACCGGTCAAGGGAAATTGACCGTCTATCCGAATCAGGAGGATTTGGGCATGAAACCAAGGGACTTCGTCTTCAGGACGCCGCGTCGCTTCAGGGGATTCACCCTGGTAGAACTGCTCGTCGTGATCGCAGTGGTTGCCATACTGGTGGCGTTGGCGGTGCCTTCATTCAGTGCGTATGCCCGCAAGGCGAAACGAGCTGAGGCCCAACAATTGCTGATGAACTGGGCCAACAACCAGGAAATCTGGCGCGCCAATAACCCAACTTACGCAGATTCGGACGACCTGGCGGTGCCGACCCACGAAGTCTTCACCTTTACCGTCACCGGGGCTGATTCCGCCGCCTATACGCTCACCGCCACCGCCACCGGCAATCAAGTCAATGACAAACAGTCCGGCACAACCTGTACCCCTTTGACCCTGGATGAAAGCGGCGCCAAGGCTCCGGGCGTCTGTTGGTGATTCACGCCGCTAATCAATTGATTACGTTTGCATGCTTGAATTTGCTCAAACTGCGGTATAATAGAATCAACGCCTTGGAGGCAGCCACCCTGTGACGCCTGTTGAGACATGCCATATCAAATGCAAAAAGTGACCGTCTAAAAATACTGCTTCCCGCAGTACTGGCACTCCCATTTCTGACTTCCGGAGACGACCGCCCCAACCGATTGGAGCAGGTCGTGCAACGCGGTCATCTAACGCTGTTGACGCGCAACGGCGCGAGCAGCTATTTCCTGGGTGCCGAGGGTGATACCGGCCCCGAATACGAGTTGGTGCGTGAATTCGCCGAGTTCATAGGCGTTGACGTTGAGGTTCGCGTGGCAGAGGCGTTCAGCGAGCTGTCCGGCTTGCTCAGAGAAGACCAGGGCGAACTGATCGCCGCCAACCTTACCCGTACGCCGTCACGCGAAAAACAATTCCGATTCGGCCCCGATTACGATGAAACCCTGATCGAGGTGGTGTACCGTCGCGGCCAGCAAAAACCCAGGGAACTCGCTGACCTCGTGGGGCAGCGCGTGGCCGTGATCGCCGGCTCCAGCTATGAGGAGTTATTGGAGATCGCCAGTCAGTCCATTGCAGGACTGACCTGGGAATCGAGACAACGCGTGGGTATGGAAGACCTGCTGCTGGAAGTTGCCCAGGGTGACCTGGACGCCACACTGGTCGACTCCAGTATTTTCTCGGTCAACCGCACGTTCTATCCCCGGTTGGACACGGGCTTCAGCCTCGAACAGGCACAACCCCACGCATGGGCCTTCCAGCGTGACGACGACGACACCCTCGTACAGCAAGCCGACCTGTTCCTGACCCTGGCGCGCGAAAATGGCCAACTGGCCGCCGTCCAGAATCAATTCAAACGGCGCGCACACCAACTCGACCAGGTCGGCATGTACCAGTTCCTCAAGCAAGTCCGCGAACGTCTGCCGGTTTACATTCCGGTCTTTCAGGATGTTGCCAACGCCTACGACCTCGATTGGCGGCTGTTGGCGGCCGTTGGCTACCAGGAGTCCCACTGGGACCCCGATGCTGCCTCACCCACCGGCGTACGGGGTCTGATGATGTTGACCCAGCGAACCGCGACCCAGCTGGGATTACGTGACCGAACCGATCCGGAGCAAAGTATCGATGGCGGCGCCCGCTATATCCTCCGCATGCACAAACGGATTCCGGATCGCATCCCGGAACCCGACCGAACCTGGATGGCACTGGCGGCCTATAACATGGGCTGGGGGCACCTGGAAGATACGCGCGTGCTGACCCAACGCCAGGGCGGCGACCCGGATGTGTGGAAAGACGTCAGTGAGCGTTTACCCCTGCTGATGCAGGAAAAGTACTACTCGAAAGCGCGCTACGGCTACGCCAGGGGCCTCGAGGCACAACGCTACGTGCGCAATATTCGAAACTATTTCGATATTCTCGTCTGGATGGATACCCGCGCCCACCCCATGCTGGTGGCTGCTTCACATCGGATACTGCCCGCCGACACCCCCACCGCTCCCTGATCTGGAGCGGGTAGATCAGGAAAGCGTCTCGCCCTGCTCCACCCAGAGGCACTCGCCAGCCTGGTCGCTAATTGCCTGCAGTCGTTTACGATGTGCATCCAGTTCCGAGGCCGACGCACGCAAGACCCGCAGCGCCGGACGTTCCCTGACTTCAAAACCCTCATGCTCGCTCGTGTCCCCCGCCTGCTGTTCGAGGCTCAGGCCCAGGTCGGCCTGGCCACCAGTCATGGCCAGGTACACATCGGCCAGGATGCCAGCATCGAGTAACGCGCCGTGCAGGGTACGATTGCTGTTATCCACTTCATACCGGCGGCACAAAGCATCCAGGTTGTTGCGCTGTCCTGGATGAAGGTCGCGGGCCAGTTCCAGCGTATCCAGTACGGACACCGTGCTGCTGAAAAGTGGACCGTCTCGTCCCAACAACCGAATTTCGTAATCCAGGAACCCGAGATCAAACGGTGCGTTGTGGATGATCAGTTCCGTGCCCTCCACGAATTCCAGAAAATCGTCCACGATCTCCGCGAATCGCGGTTTATCGGCAAGGAATTCTTCCGTGAGCCCGTGAACCTCCAGCGCCCCATCATCGATCGCACGTTCGGGGTTGATATAAACGTGAAATTCCCGCCCGGTTAACCGGCGGTCTTCCATCTCCAGGGCACCAATCTCGATGATCCGGTGTCCGTTTTCGGGCTCAAGGCCCGTTGTTTCAGTATCAAGCAAGACTTGTCGCACGCTTATTTCCTGGGTATGGCCAACCGGGCCAGTTCATCGGCCCGTTCGTTTTCGGGAACGCCGCTATGGCCTTTGACCCAGCGCCATTTGACATGGTGATCGATGAGCGCCTTGTCCAGGCGCTGCCACAGATCCACGTTTTTCACGGGCTTTTTTGCCGCGGTTTTCCAACCGCGTCGCTTCCAGTCGGCAATCCACTCCGTCATACCTTTCATGACGTAGGTAGAGTCCGTGTGAATATTTACCTTCGAGACCCGGTTCAATGCCTCGATGCCGCGGATGACGGCCATCAGTTCCATCCGGTTGTTGGTGGTTTCCGCGGAACCACCGGAAAGTTCCTTTCGGTGTGTCCCCCAGAGCAGGATAGCGCCCCAGCCACCCGGGCCGGGATTTCCACTGCACGCGCCGTCGGTGTAGAGTTCGATCGTTCCCTTCACTTGGCTTTCCGGTACAGGCTTTCCGTCGCCGTCGAGCGCACACCCACCGCCTGCGGCCGCCCAAACCGTAAAGGCCTGACGATGGGTCTCAGGGGCCGATGGCGTCCATGGACCAGGACCGTATCGGCGAATGGCAGCGCGGGGCGTTGCCAGCGACGTTCATAGTAAAAAGGTATGCCCAGCCAACCACTGCCGGCGCATTGCTCGATGTCAAACGCACGACGCCGCAATTGCTGACAAACTTTCAAAACCCGCATGGCGGGCTCGACGCCCCTCCGGCGTGTCGGCCGCGCGCGCCAACCGAGGCTGCCGTGCCCCAGCACAAAAACATCGCCGCCCGGGCGCAGGACACGCCAGGCCTCGTGCAACTCGGGCTCCTGCCCGTTACTGAAAACGTGATGCAAAATCACAGCGTCAAACTGATCGTCCTGAAAAGGCAAGGAAGCTGTGTCACAGGCCACCCGGTCGGATTTCACCTGCTCACCGCGGTGCAGGGTCAGGATATTCCAGTTTCCCAGATCGAAAAATGCCTCGGGAATGGGGCTGATCAGCAAGACTCGTTCTGGCCGGCGCCGGGCAAACTCCGGCAGCACCGTGTGACGTACCAGCTGAGCCAGTGCACGATCATGCCGAAATTGCTTGTGGGAATTCTGATCCATGGGCTTGAATTGACTTGGCGCCTCGCAAGCGTAAGCATAAGGCTTAGAGGCTTGGACGTACAGGCCGCCGAGCGCAGGAACCCACCATGCCAAATGACCCGCTGAGGGTATCACCCATCCCGGCTTTCACGGACAACTACATCTGGTTACTGGAAACCGCAGGCCAGTCCTGCGCAGTGGTTGACCCCGGTGCCGCCGAACCGGTCATCGAAGCGCTTGAAGCGCGGGACTTACGCCTGGAATTCATTCTGGTCACCCACCACCACGCCGACCATATCGGCGGTATTTCCGCGCTGTTGGCTCGCTATCCCGCCCAAGTGTTTGGCCCAGGCGATCCCCGCATCAACTTGTGTGACCAGGTTGTTTCCGAAGGGGACAGGGTCGAATTGCCAACGCTGGGATTGTCCTTCAGGGTCATCGAGGTTCCGGGGCATACGCGCAGCCACATCGCCTATTACGGTCACGGTGCACTGTTCTGCGGCGACACGCTGTTCAGCGCCGGCTGCGGCCGGCTTTTTGAAGGAACGCCGGAGCAAATGCAAGCTTCCCTGGACAAGCTGCGGGAGTTGCCCGCGGACACGCGAATCTATTGCGCGCATGAATACACCCAGTCCAATTGCGCATTTGCAAGCGCTGTCGAGCCGGAAAACTCCCAGCTCAAGGAACTGGTCGAATGGGTCGACCGCACGCGACGTGAAGGCGCAATAACCTTACCCAGCACACTGGGCCGGGAACTCGCCGTGAACCCTTTCATGCGCACGCGCGAACCTTCAGTAGTGACTGCGGCCCGCCGACTCGAACCGGACACCCACCCTGGCGCCTCGACACTTGCTGTCATCCGCGCCTGGAAGGACCGTTTCTAAGGCCCTGGAAACTCGCCGAAAACTTGACCCAAAACCACGATAAAGGATAATAGCCGGCTCTATTGACGATCCGGAGCGAATGTGGACCTTCGCCGAATCCTTCTCCTGCTTTTCCTGACGTTTACCGGTTGCGCGACTCTCGCGCCTGAGCCCGTGCCAGAAGAGACAAGCCCCGAACCTGTCTGGATCGCCGGGCTGAAAGTTCCACACGGAACGGGTGAGACCATCGACGATCACCTGTTCGTCCCTGGGCCTGTGACGGAATCAGCGGCTACACTCCCGGAAACCGATCAGCACGTGCACCCCCAGGTCTGGGAGCGACTGACACACTCGTTCGTGCTGCCGGACTGCTCCGAGCACCAGATCAGCCGCGACTGGGCCCAATGGTATGGCGATCGTCCCGAGTACATGGCCAGGGTCATCCGTCGTGCGCAGCCCTGGATTTACTTCATTGCCGAAGAACTCGAGAGACGCGGCATGCCAGGCGAACTGGCCTTGCTGCCCATCGTCGAATCCGCCTACGATCCTTTTGCCTATTCCCATGGTGCAGCCATGGGGACCTGGCAGTTTATTGCCAGCACCGGGCGACGTTTCGGGCTGCAGCAGGACTGGTGGTACGACGGACGACGGGATGTCTGGGCTGCCACCCATGCGGCCCTGGATTACCTCA
>JAHEFS010000010.1 GCA_024640045.1 Chromatiales bacterium
TGCACGATGGCCGGCTGCCCCCAGCGCCTGGCGAACGGTGGCCAGTAACTTGGCCAGTGACAGGGGTTTCTGGATGAAGTCATGGGCCCCCAGCCGGGTCGCCTCGACCGCCGTTTCCAGCGTTCCGTGCCCGGACATCATCACCACGGGGCAGCTTGGTGCACCACCGGCCGACCATTCACGCAACAAGCTGATGCCGTCTATATCCGGCATCCAGATGTCCAGCAGCACCAAATCCGGCTGGCTGTCGGAATAGGCGCTCCTGGCCAGTTCCCCGTTTTCCGCAGTCTTTACTTCGTAACCCTCGTCTTCGAGAATCTCGCTGACCAGGTAACGAATATCAGGCTCGTCATCGACGACGAGTATGTGCGCTTGAGCCATCTGTTCTCAGCCTCGGCCTGGGGGGCGACAGGCGACCTTCCATAGTGTTGTAAATTTGCAACAGAATACCGGAAATTGGTCGAACTGCATAGGTGCTGATCCGGAATTCCAGCGGCGTTCGTCAGCTGCCGCCGCGCCGTCTGCGCCCGGTATTCCTTGCGCCTGCCGAACCGCGGATGGGTAACGCGATGCGGGCGAACGCACCGCCCTCCGGCCGGTTGCCAATGACGATCTGGCCGTCGTGTTCCTGGACGATCTTTCGGCAGATGGCCAATCCAAGGCCGCTGCCGTTGGGCTTGCTGGTAACGTAGGGTTCGAAGGGTTTCTGCAGTAGCGCATCGGGAAACCCGGGCCCCTGGTCGCGAACCTGGAGATCGACCCGCTCCCGGCCATTACTGCCCGAGCACTTCGTACTGATCGAGATGATGGTCGCTTGCCCGGGCGGCATCGCCTCACTGGAGTTTCGGATCAGGTTGTGCAGCAGTTGACGGATTCGCCCGGAGTCCGCTTGCAGTCCCTCGGGCCCCGGACACAGGTCGAGCTCGAATCGCAGCCGTGGGTTGCCCTGGCGGTAGAGCGTGACAACGTCCCTTATCAGTTCATCCAGCTGGAGTTCCGCCAGGTTGAGCTCTGGCTCGTTGGCATACTCGCCAAATGCGTCCACCAGCGTTCGCAGTGCTTCGACCTGAGAGACGATGGTTTCTGTTGATCGTTCCAGCATCGCCTGTGCTGCCGGTTCCAGGCCACCGGAAAGTTTCATCTGGAGGCGCTCAGCGGCCAGGCGAATAGGTGTCAGAGGGTTTTTGACCTCGTGTGCCAGGCGGCGCGCGACCTCGGCCCAGGCGGCGTCTCGCTGGGCCTGGTTGAGAACGGTCACGTCGTCGAAAACGATGACCTGTCCCGCGTCCTCGCCTTCGATACCCGACAGTCGTGATCCCCGCGCAAGCAGCACCAGTGGCGCGCCGGCCCGGTGCAGGCGGACTTCCCGCTGCCAGCCTGAGCGCGCTCTGTTGCGTTGATCGAGTATGAGCTGAACGAAGGCCTGCAGGTAGGGTGTCACTGCGGCCAGATCACTCAGGGGCCGCCCGAGGGCATAGCCGCCGGGCAGTCCCATGATCTGTTCTGCTGCGCGGTTCAGTCGCACCACTTCCCCGTCCGGACTGAGCGTCAGTACTCCCGCGGACAGGCTGCCGAGCACAGTCTCAAGGTATTCACCCTGAGCCTGAAGGCGTGCACGGCCTGACTCGGCCTCCTGGCTGGCCTGGTGCAGGGCTTCGGTCATCTCGTTGAAAGACTGTGCCAGGAATCCCAGTTCGTCACGTGTCTCGATTTCGACGGCCTGGCCGAGATCGCCCCCTGCGACTTGTCGCGTGGCGCGCGCCAGCCGGGAAATCGGCGATACCATGCGCCGCGAAGCGTTCAGCGCAGCCAGAATGGCCAGGAAAATAGTCATCAGCAGGACCAGGGACAAGATCAGCAAGAAGCTTTGCTTGAGCGAATTCCTGAGATAGCTGACATTCTGGTAACGGTAATATTCCTGCTCGATGCTGCTCGTCAGCGTGGTGATGTTTTGTGGCAATGGGTAAATCGCCTGCAATAGCAGGTCCGGTTGGGCTGGAATAACCGAGGGGATGCGTTGCAGGACGCGGATCCTCAGGCCGCCATCGGGCGCCGGCTCCGCGGCTGCATACTCGCCGCCCTGTTGTGCCTGGAGCAGCGCGTAGTCGCCGGGCCGGTCGGCCAGGTCGGCCAGGGCATTGAAATTGGCGGTCGCCATGATGCGGCCATTTAGTTCGAGCACCGACAGCTCGGTAGGTCCTGAGGCGCTGATCCGGCTGAGCAGTGCTCGCCGCAGCAGGTCCGGATCATCGTCGAGACCCTCGATTTCCAGGCCCAGTCTGCGTAACTGGTTACGGACTTCGAGGGTTCGGGTATCAAGGAACTGGCGCCCCAGTTCCAGTGAGTCGGCCAACGCGGACTCGACCCTGACATCAAACCAGCTGTCGACCGTCCGGGTGAGAAAATAAGCGGAGAACCCGTAGACGATCAACGCTGGCGGCAGTGACAGCGCCAGAAAGTTTCTCACCCAGCGGGCGGCGAGCCGGGCCCCGGCTTCTTCGCTGTGTACTTTCCTGACCAGGCTGACGATTCGGAAGGCAATGGTAACCGCCAATACCAACAGCGCCATGCCCGTGGCTACTACGACCCACATGAAGCGCCAGCCTTCTTCGCCGACACCCTGGTCCAGATCACTCACCAGCAACAACGCGACGAGGAAAGCAGCGATAGCCGCGGCAACGGGCAAGACCCGGAACAGCAGTTTCCTCAGGCGTTGATGGCGAACGGCCACGTTGACCACTCCGAGTTGTGGTGCCACTGGACAGACAGCAGGGCCGGCAGCCGCATGGGCGCCGGCATACGGGCGTTATCCAGTCTCAGCCGCGTGCGCACCTCGTAAGGCCCCGGGGCCAGCGCGCCCGTGGACATCTCGACCTTGAGGTCGGCCAGTGCGGCGAGTGCGTGCCGCAGGCGTGGAAAGGTCTGCACGCGCATGGGTTCGGGCCCGGATAATTGGTAATGCTCACTCAGGGGCAGGTAGCGGATTACGTAGCGCAGTTGCTGTTCGGTGAGCAGCGCCAGGTTCTGGGCATCACGCAGTTCCAGGTCCAGGGTGACCGTGAGCGGAACGCCATGGTCCAGGGCATCGATGGCTTCCCGGCTGAGAACGATTTCCTGCTGCAGTTGTGCATGAATGATCTGGTAACCCGGTTGCAGTTTCACTTCCAGGATACGGAATCCGAAGTTACCAGTAGCCACCTGGTCGCAGCCGGACAGGACCAGCGCCAGGCTAAGCAGGCTTGCGCAGGCACGCATAGAAAAAACCGTCCATATCGTTTTCGCCCGGCAGAATCTGGCGGCCCGGATCCGGTTGGTCGCTGGCTGCCTGATCGGGGGTGCAGACAGCCTCCTGATGGTTCGACAGGAATTCTGATATCTGCAGGCTGTTTTCACGTTTCAATACCGAGCAAGTCGCGTAAACAAGCATACCGCCGGGTTTGAGCAGTGGCCAGAGCGCACCGAGCATGTCGTGCTGCAGGCTGACCGCCTGGTCAACCTGACCCGGCTGGCGAAGCCATTTGATTTCAGGGTGACGGCGGATTACACCCGTCGCGCTGCACGGTGCATCCAGCAGGATACGATCGAATGGCTGGCCATCCCACCAGGGTTCAGGTTGGGTGGCGTCCCCTTGCAGCACTTTGCAGCTGAGCTTAAGCCGCTGGAGGTTCTCCCGGATAAGGGCGAGCCTGGCACGATCACGATCCAGGGCGATCAGCTCGATCCCTGGCTGACGCTCAAGCAAGTGACAGGTTTTGCCGCCCGGCGCGGCGCAGGCATCCAGGATCCTCTGGCCGGGCTGGAGGTCGAGGTACCCGGCGGCGAGCTGGGCTGCGGCGTCCTGGACGGAAACCATCCCTTCCATGAAGCCCGGCAGCTGACTGACCGGAACAGGCGGCTCCACCCGGATGGCTTCTGGTGCCTCGTCCGCAAAGCTTGCTTTCAGTCCGGCCTCGGTGAGCAGATCGGCGTAGGCCTCGCGATCCATCCGCTGGGTGTTCACTCTCAGCCACATCGGGGGCTGGGTGTTGTTGGCATCGACGATGTCCGCCCATTGCCCGGTCCAGTCGTCCCGCAGGGATTGGAGCATCCATTGAGGATGCGCAAACCGCTCGGGCTGGCTGGCCAGTTGACTGAGCAACTCCGCACTTTGCCGTTGAAAGTTCCGGAGTACGGCGTTGAGCAATCCCGCTGCCCAGCTCTTGCCGAGTTGCCGCGCGGCTTCCACGGTGGTGTGCACGGCGGCGTGTGGCGCTGTGCCGCCCTGCCACAGTTGAAATATGCCCATCAGCACCAGGATTTCGAGGTCGCGATCGCGGCGCTTGAAGGGCTTTTTCTGTAATTGTGCGGCCAGCCATTCGAGTCCATTGAGCCAGCGCAGAACGCCGTAGACGAGATGCCGGGCAAATCCCTGGTCCCGCGGGTCCAGACCGGACAGGGCGATGTCCTGTTCACTTGCTGACGGGTCACCCCCGAGTACGTCCATCAGCGCCCGACAGGCGGCCAGTCGCGCATTGGCGGCGTGTGGATGTTTCATGATAACTGCGTCACCGGTCGCGCCCGGAGGTAGTCAGCGATCGGCATACGCCGGCCTCCTGGACGTTGAACTTCGAGCAGGCGCAAGCCGCCCACACCCGCACAGATGTCGAGCCCCGTGTTGTCCGCTGCAACCACGCGTCCGGGCGCCCCGATGACGCGGTCACGGCCAATCGCGATGGCGTTCCACACCCGCAATCGTTCGCCATCGAGATCGCACCAGGCCACGGGCCAGGGGTTAAATGCACGGACCAGGCGTTCCAGCTCGATCGCCGGCCGGGTCCAGTCGATCAGTGCTTCGGCTTTCTCGATCTTATGGGCGTAGGTTGCCTGCGTTTCATCCTGCGGCAGGGGTTCCGGCAGGCGACCTGCCAGCAGCAGCCGAACGCAATCGATCAGCGCCTCGGCGCCCAGGCTGGACAGGCGGTCGTGCAGGCTGCCGCCGTTGTCCGCCTGGCCGATGGGTGTCGTTTTTCGCAAGAAGACCGGGCCGGTATCGAGTCCGGCCTCCATTTGCATGATGCAAATGCCCGTCTCGGTATCGCCAGCTTCGATGGCCCTCTGGATGGGTGCAGCTCCACGCCACCGCGGGAGTAGTGACGCGTGAATGTTCCAACAGCCCTCGCCGGGCAGGTCCAGTACAGCTTGCGGCAGGATCAGGCCATAGGCGGCAACTACCATGAGGTCGGCGTTGAAGGTTTCCAGTTCAGCCAGGACTTCGTTTCCACGCAAGCTGGGGGGTTGCAAGACCGGCAACTCGTGCTCCAACGCGCAGCGTTTGACCGGGCTGGCCTGTAGTTTTCGTCCCCGGCCAGCCGGCCGATCGGGTTGCGACAGCACCGCGACCGGCGCCAATCCTTCGTCGATTAGCGCTTCCAGCGCGGGCACGGCGAATTCCGGTGTTCCGGCGAACAGGATTCGCAGGGCAGGAGGCGCAGATTGAGGCATCAGTGGATGGTGCTAGAGAATGGACCCGGCCGCAACGGTTTGTTCCGATTGCCGCCGCTGCTTGTCGAGTTTTTTCTTCACCATTTGCCGTTTCAGTGGTGACAGGTAATCGACGAATAACTTGCCCTGAAGGTGATCCATTTCGTGCTGCAGACAAACCGCGTGGATACCTTCGGCTTCTTCCTCGAAGACGATCCCGTGCCGGTCCTGGGCGCGAACGCGGATATTTTCGGCGCGCTTCACGCTGGCATAGATCCCGGGTACCGACAGGCAGCCTTCCTCGCAGACCTGGCTGCCTTCTTCACTGACGATCTCCGGATTCACGTAAACCCGTGGGTCGTTACGTTCTTCACTGACATCCAGAACCAGCAATCGCACATGGCGGTTGATCTGGGTGGCTGCCAAGCCAATTCCATTGGCTGCATGCATGGTTTCCAACATGTCGTCGACCAGTTCGCCCAGTTCCTGGTCGAAGGATTCGACAGGGGCGGCGCGCGTGCGCAGGCGCGGGTCGGGAAACTCGAGAATTTCTAGTGTCGCCATGGAATGTTGTGTCCGTTAAACAATTTAGGTGAAGTTTTTCACTACTTTATTTATGATATCCAATGACGAACTTGGTTCGCCACTATCAAATGACCACATCGGTCACAACGGCTGGATGCCTGTTGAATTGAGGACAGAGAATGATCAGGAAACTCATTTACCTCATTCTTTCGACGATGTTGGTTGGGGCGGCAGCGGCACAGGACGTGTCGATCCGCGCCGATCATCCGGATGAATATGTTGTAGTCAAGGGCGATACGCTCTGGGACATTTCCGCGCGTTTTCTCGATAAACCGTGGCAATGGCCTGCAATCTGGCACGTGAATCCCCAGGTGGCAAATCCCCACCTCATTTATCCCGGGGATCGCCTGTCGCTGGTCTACGACGATGGGCAGGCCCGCCTGGTCATGAACCGTGACAAACCCGTGCAACGCCTGTCGCCGGATATTCATGTCACCCAGCGCAAGGCCGTTACGGCCATTCCGCTCAGCGTGCTCAAGCCTTTCATCAAGGACGCGCGCGTTATCTCAGCGGATCAGCTCGAAGGCCTGCCCTACGTGGTGGCCAACTATGAGGAACGCTACAACGCCACGGTCAGTGACCGTACCTACGTGCGTGGCCTGTCCGGTGAAGTGGGCCAGGAGTACTCCATCGTGCGCCGGGGCAATATCTACTACACGCTCGATGGCGACAAGCGCCGTGGTGTGAAGTCCAAGTACCACAAGGGCCAAGTGCCGGAGCGGATGGAGGTGCCTGGCGGTTTCTGGCGTCCTGTTAATACCTGGGGCCAGAAGGTCGATATTATCGGTTACGAAGTTTACGAGGTGAGTCGCGCCGTGTTGGCGAAAAACGGCGATCCCGCCATCCTGGAGATCGTGTCCGGACAGCGCGAAGTGCAGCAGGGTGACCTGATCCTGCCCGTTGACGACTACGCCTGGGACGAGCAATTCATGCCACGAGCCATGGAACCAATGCCCGAGAATTTACGGGTCCTGGCGGTGGAAGGCGGCAACATCGGAGTCGGCCAGCTGCAGATGGTGTCCATCAGCGGCGGTGCGCGGCAGGGTGTCGAGGCCGGGCACGTCTTTTCCGCGTTCAGCCCGGGCGAGCAAATCCGGGACAAGGTCAAATATCCTGCAGGAAGCATGGCCGATATGAGTACGTGGGATGGAGACAAAGTGACCTTGCCGGCGGAATACAATGCGCACATCATGGTGATTCGCGTATTCGACGAGGTCAGCTACGCGATGGTCATGGATGGAGCGCGCCTGGTATCGGAGTTCGATATTCTCCGGCATCCGGATGAAAAGCTCTGAACCCGAAATCGAATGAACCAGGACAGGGGCGCGATTTCGCGCCCCTGTTTCGTTAGACATGGAGAAAACGACCCATCTCAGAGAATGGCTCACACTGATCCGGGCACCACGCCTGGGTGGCCGCAAGCTGGTCGACCTGGTGGAGGCGCACGGTTCCGCGGGTGTATTGCTCGAGATTGCCCGCAGGCGTCCGGGACGACTGGGACTCGATGCGGAGACCATCGCGGCCCTGGCCGGGCCCGACGAGCAACGCCTGGACTCGGACCTGGAATGGTTAGCAGGTGAGCACCGCCACCTGCTGACCTGGGATAAGGAAGCCTACCCCGCGCTGCTGCGCCGAATTTCGTCGCCGCCTGCCGCCTTATTCGTCGAAGGGAATCCGGATGCCCTGTGGTCGCCGCAACTGGCCATGGTGGGCAGTCGGAACCCCACCCCCGGCGGGCTTGAGCACGCGCGTGCCTTCAGTGCGGAGATGTGCCGGCATGGCCTGGTGATCACCAGTGGGCTTGCCAGCGGGATCGACTGCGCGGCGCATGAGGCCGCACTCGATTGCGGCGGCATGACCATCGCGGTGATGGGCACCGGCCCGGATTCTATCTACCCGGCGAGCAGCACGCGAACGGCAAGGCGAATTCCAGCCGGGGGCGCGATCGTGAGCGAGTTTCCGCCGGGGGAGCCCGCGCGGCGATCTCATTTTCCGGCGCGCAATCGCATCATCGCTGGTCTCAGCCTGGGCGTTCTGGTAGTGGAGGCAGGTCTCAACAGCGGCTCCCTGATCACCGCACGCCAGGCTGCCGAGCAGGGCAAGGAGGTCTTTGCGCTCCCAGGGTCCCTGCACAACCCCATGGTCAAGGGCTGCCATCGCTTGATCAAGGAAGGTGCCCGCCTGGTGGAGAGCAGCGCCGATATCCTGGAGGCGTTGTCGCCGTTGGCCGGGGAATTGGCCGGTGCGCTGCGCTCGGCCCTGGAGGCTGGCGAAGAGACGGAACTCTCCTCGCCCCGGTTGCAGGACGACATCCTGGAGGATCCTGATTATGCACTGCTGTGGGCGGTGCTTTCGCATGATCCGAGCCCGATCGATCACCTGGTAGCGAAGAGTGGACTGAGCGTGCGCGTAGTGTCCTCGATGCTGCTAATGCTGGAATTGAAAGGTATGGTCACCGCAGGGGCGGGTTCGACCTATTGCAAGGCGTGAAGAACCGGCCACGGAACATTCTTGTGGCCTGCCATTGAATCAGCGGCTTCGGCCCCGCATCTTTCGGTTCCCCGGATGATCGATGTCAGTCCGGACCGGACCGGGAATTTGACCCGTTGCCCAACTTGATCCATTCTGGAGCCTGCGGGACGGAGAGGAACGGCCGAAGACCCGACTGATATCGATACAGGCCGGCAAAAGCAGAGAAAACAGGAATGAAAGAAAACGTACTCGACGTCTTGATGTTTTTGTTCGAGAACTACTTCTACGACGAACCTGAAGAAGAACCCGATCGCGCCGATATGGAAGAAAACCTGCATCAGGCGGGTTTCACCAATCTGGAAATCGAGAAAGCATTCAGCTGGCTCGATGGACTGGCCGATCATCGTCAGCAGCCCGAGTTGCCCCTGCTGGCGGATCACCCCATCCGGATTTATGTCGATGAAGAGTTGGACCGACTGGATACCGAATGCCGGGATTTCATGTTGTACCTGGAGAATATCGGTATCCTCGACGCGCAGCGGCGCGAGGTGGTTCTGGATCGCGTGATGGCCCTGGAGTCCGACGAAATCACGTTGGATGACGTGAAGTGGGTGGTGTTGATGGTGCTGTTCAGCCAGCCTGGCCAGGAAGCGAATTACGCCTGGATGGAAGATTTGATGTTTGACAGCGAGCAAGAGTATCGGCACTAATAAATAAGAACGAACGTTGCCTGGCCCCGTGACGGGCCGTAAATCCAGAGATCAAGAACAAGACCTGCACGGTCATCGGCACCGGCAGGCCTTGTCATGAGAGAGAATCGAGAAGGCCCATGGCCAAAAATTTACTTATTGTGGAATCGCCGGCGAAGGCGAACACCATCAACCGCTACCTCGGTGAAGACTTCGAGGTGCTGGCGTCCTACGGGCATATCCGGGATTTGCCCTCCCGGGACGGGGCCGTGGATACCGAACAAGACTTTCAGATGCACTATGAACTCAGTGAGGGCAGCCGCAAGCACGTAGACAAGATCGTCAAGGCCGCCAAAAAGGCTGAAGCCATTTATCTCGCAACGGACCTTGACCGTGAAGGTGAGGCTATTTCCTGGCACATCTACGAAATCTTGCGTGAAAAGGGCCTGACCAGTGACCGGCACTTCTACCGGGTCGAATTTTCCGAGATTACGCCCAAGGCGATCCGGGAGGCGGTGGATAACCCGCGCGATCTGTCCATGGACCTGGTCAACGCCCAGCAGGCCCGTCGGGCGCTGGATCACCTGGTGGGCTTCAACCTGTCACCGCTGTTGTGGAAGAAAATCAAGACCGGCCTTTCCGCGGGACGCGTACAAAGCCCTGCACTGCGGATGATCGTCGAGCGAGAGCGCGAGATCGAGGCGTTCATTCCACGGGAGTACTGGTCGGTCGAAGCGGACCTGCTGAAAGGCGAAAGTCCGTTCACGGCTAACCTGGTGCGATTGGCAGGACAGAAGTTCCAGCAGTTCGACATCGATAACGAATCCCGGGCCATGAAGGTTCGCGAGGCATTGCTGAAGGCGGCTTCCGGTCAGTTGCGTGCCGACAAGGTCACGCGCAAAGAGCGTAAGCGCAGGCCGGCGCCGCCGTTTATCACCTCGACGTTGCAACAGGATGCATCCCGCAAGTTGCGGTTCTCCGCCCAGAAAACCATGCGCGTGGCGCAGCAACTGTATGAGGGTGTGGAAGCGAATGGCGAGAATCAGGGCCTGATCACCTACATGAGAACCGATTCGGTGGCGCTGTCGAATGATGCCCTGACCGATATCCGCAGGCAGATTACGGATCAGTTCGGGGATGAGTACTGCCCGGAAAAGCCGAATTCTTACAAGACCAAGTCGAAGAATGCCCAGGAAGCGCACGAAGCTATCCGCCCCACGTCGGCGGCGCTCACCCCTGACCGTGCACGAAAGTTTCTCAGCGGGGACCAGCACCGCCTGTACGAACTGATCTGGAAGCGCAGTCTCGCCTGCCAGATGACGCCGGCCCGGTTGGATACGGTGGCAGTTGAGTTTCATTGCGGTGAAGGAGCGAGCTTCCGCGCCAATGGCTCCGTCATCACGTTCCCCGGTTTCCTGGCGGCCTACGAAGTCAGCGTTCCCGAGGGTGAAGAAGAGCAGGAGAACCGTCTGCCTGACATCCAGGAAGGCGATGAGGTCGTTCTGCGCGATATCCGCGCCGAGCAGCACTTCACCGCGCCGCCGCCCCGTTACTCGGAGGCCAGCCTGGTCAAGGCCCTGGAAGAATACGGTATCGGCCGGCCCTCCACCTATGCGAGCATCATTTCTACCCTGGTGCGCCGCGATTACGTGATTCTGGAAAGTCGCCGTTTCACACCGACCGATACCGGCCGGGTCGTCGAGCGCTTCCTGGAAAGCCATTTCGATCACTATGTCGATTATGAATTCACCGCTCGCCTGGAGGATTCTCTGGACGAGGTTTCACGTGGTGAGCGGGACTGGATTCCGTTGTTGAGCGAGTTCTGGAAACCGTTCATCGAGCGGGTACGGGAAAAGGAAGAGTCAGTCAGCCGTGACGAGGCCAAGCAGACCCGCTTGTTGGGATCTGACCCGAAATCCGGTAAACCCGTGACCGTCCGCCTGGGCCGCTACGGGCCGCACGCCCAGATAGGCAGCCGGGATGACGAGGACAAACCGAAGTTCGCCGGACTCCGCGCTGAACAGAGTCTCGAGACCATTACGCTTGAAGAAGCCCTGAAATTGTTCAAGTTACCGCGCGATCTGGGCTTCACCCCGGAAGGTGAAGAAGTCGCAGCCGGTATCGGCCGTTTCGGGCCCTACATCCGTTTCGGCAGCAAGTTCGTTTCCCTCAAGGATGAAGATCCGCACACGGTGACATTGTCCCGGGCCCTTGAGTTGGTCGCGGAGAAGAAGGAGTTCGATGCCAACCGCATCATCCGCCAGTTCGACGGCAGCGATATCCAGGTGCTGCGGGGCCGCTACGGCCCTTACGTCACCAATGGTGCGAAGAACGCCCGCATTCCCAAGGACCGCGAGCCAGAGTCGCTCACACTCGCTGAGTGCGAGGAGTTGATCGCCGCGGCACCTGACCGGCGGCGCGGGCGCAAGAAGGCCGCGGCCAAGAAGGTGACCAAGAAAGCCGCAGGCAAGAAGAAGGTCAGCAAGAAGAAGTCCACAAAAAAGAAAGCGGGCAAGAAGAAGGCTGCCAAGCGGACTGCCAGCAAGAAGAAATCCGCTGCGGTAGCGGACTCCAGCTCCACCTAGGCGAGCGCCCAGCGTGCGGCACACCCTTTTGCAGGCGGCCGAGGCCGCGGCAAAGATGCGGTCGGGAGGGATCGTTGCTTATCCGACCGAGGCCGTGTTCGGATTGGGGTGCGACCCTGAAAACCAGGTGGCGGTACAACAACTCCTGTCGTTGAAAAGCCGCCCGGTTTCTGCCGGTCTGATCCTGATTGGCGCAACGTTCAAGCAATTTGAGCACTGGGTAGACACCGTGCCAGTTGCGCAACTGGCAGCTGCCATGGACTCCTGGCCGGGCCCGGTGACCTGGCTGTTCCCGAAAGGTCCCCGGGCGCCTGTCTGGATTACCGGCGCACACGACACCGTCGCGATACGGGTCACGGCCCATCAACCCTGCATCGCGCTGTGCGAGGCATTTGGCGGGCCCTTGGTTTCGACCAGCGCCAACCCCCATTCGGCACCTCCTGCGCGCAGCGCCGGGCAGGTCGAAGGGTATTTCGGATCGTTTATCGGCGGTATTCTCGAGGGTCCACTGGGCAGCGGTGAGCGGCCCAGCGAGATACGCGATGTGCGCACGGGAAAGGTATTCAGGGAGGGCTGAGTGTCGGTATCGAAGGTCAAGAATTTCCTGCTGAATCTGCAGGATGAAATCTGTTCCGGTCTGGCAGAAGCGGACGGCCAGGAGTCATTCCGTGAAGATAGCTGGGATCGAGAGGGCGGGGGCGGTGGACGTTCCCGGGTTTTGTACCAGGGAGCCGTGTTCGAGCAGGCGGGTGTCAATTTTTCACACGTCCATGGTGATGCCCTGCCGCCATCCGCGACTGCGGCGCGCCCGGAACTGGCGGGGCGTGGGTTCGAAGCCCTGGGCGTATCGCTGGTGATTCACCCGCGTAATCCGCATGTGCCAACCAGTCACATGAACGTGCGGTTTTTCTCCGCCGAAAAGCCCGACGCAGAACCGGTCTGGTGGTTTGGCGGTGGTTACGACCTGACTCCCTATTACCCTTACCGCGAGGACGTTGTCGAGTGGCACCAGACCGCCCGTGATGCCTGCGCGCCGTTCGGCGACGAGGTCTATCCTCGATTCAAGCAATGGTGCGACGAGTATTTCTACCTCAAGCACCGATCCGAACCTCGCGGCGTTGGTGGCCTGTTCTTCGACGATCTCAACGATTGGGGGTTTGAGCAAAGCTTTGCGTTCATGCAAGCAGTAGGTGAAAGCTACCTGGAGGCTTATCTGCCGATCGTACGCCGCCGGAGAGAAACGCCCTGGACTGAGCATGAGCGTGAGTTCCAACTCTACCGTCGCGGGCGCTATGTCGAATTCAACCTGGTCTACGATCGCGGCACCTTGTTCGGGTTACAGTCGGGCGGGCGCACCGAATCCATCCTGATGTCTCTGCCGCCGTTGGTGAGTTGGCGTTACAACTGGCAGCCGGAGCCAGGTTCGCGCGAAGCGGAGTTGTACACGGAATACCTGGTGGAGCGGGATTGGCTGTCCGGGCAATGAAGCGCAAAGCATGATTTCAGGGGCAAAAAAAACCCCGGCGGTCAGAGACCCCGGGGTCAAACTAGGATTCGGCAAAAGGGGGGGACTCACCGAACCCGATGGTCGGCCCGTCCAGGGAGATGTCCGGGCCTCGGCTGAAAGACTCAGCCTGTTAAGTCAGACCGGTAGAGTACGGAAAAAGTTTCACACGGAAGATAAAAAAATGATGAAAAAACCGTTCTCAGTGAGCGCTGTCCCAGTCCGGGCCGTACCCCGCATCGACCACCAGCGGAACATCCAGGTTCGCGGCACCTGACATTCGCTCACTCACGCCCGCCTGCACCTCCTCGAGGCGGGCCTCCGGAACCTCCAGCACCAATTCATCGTGCACTTGCATGACCAACTGCGTTTCGGTCTGTTCTGCCTCCAGCCAAGCATCCACGGTAATCATGGCCCGCTTGATGATGTCAGCCGCCGTTCCCTGCATTGGCGCGTTGATCGCGGCGCGTTCGGCCGCCTGGCGCCGTTGCATATTACTGGCCTTGATATCGGGCAGGTAAAGCCGGCGGCCGAAGAGGGTTTCGACAAATCCCTGCCCGCTGGCTGTCTCACGCGTTGAATCCATGAAGCTGCGCACACCGGGGTACCGGGCAAAATACGTGTCCATGTAGGTTTGCGCCTCCGACCTGTCCACATCCAGCTGGCGCGCCAGGCCGAACGCCGACATGCCATACATCAGGCCGAAATTGATGGCCTTGGCGGCCCTGCGCTGTTGAGAGCTGACCTCGTCATATGGCGTGTCGAAAACCTCGCCCGCCGTGGCGCGATGCACGTCCACGCCTTCGCGGAAGGCCTTGAGCAGGCCCTTGTCGCCTGAAATGTGCGCCATGATGCGTAATTCGATCTGTGAATAATCGCACGCCAGGATAACCATGCCGGGCGGGGCGATGAAGGCCTTGCGAATCCGGCGGCCCAGTTCCGATCGGATCGGGATGTTCTGCAGGTTGGGGCCTGACGAGGACAACCGGCCAGTGGCTGCCACGGCCTGGTGGTACGAGGTGTGCACGCGGCCGGTTTCCGGGTTGATGTCCCCGGGCAGGCGGTCGGTATAGGTCGACTTTAATTTGGACAGTGAGCGGTGTTCCAGGATTAGCCGCGGTAGTGCGTAGTTGCCGGACAGTTCCTGCAGCACGTCTTCCGCCGTCGAAGGCTGGCCTTTGGGGGTTTTGCGGATGACCGGCAATTCCAGCTTTTCGAACAGGATCTGTTGCAACTGTTTGGGGGAGCCGAGGTTAAATGGCTGTCCGGCCTCCCCGTGCGCCTGTTTTTCCAGCCGTGCCATTTGTGTGGCCATTTCGCGGCTCTGGGCATGCAGGAGGTCCGCGTCGATCAGGACCCCGCGTTGCTCCATTCTCGCCAGGACGGGGACCAGCGGAATTTCAATTTCGGTCAGAACGCGGGCCAGGCTGGGGCTGTCTTCCAGCCGCGGCCACAAGTGCTGGTGCAATTGCAACGTGATGTCGGCGTCTTCCGCCGCGTAGTGGCCCGCATCTTCCAGGCGCACCTGGCTGAAAGAAATCTGCTTGGCACCCTTGCCGGCCACGTCCTCGTAATGGGTCGTCTTCCGCCCCAGGTATTTCAATGCCAGTGAATCCATGTCATGGCGGCTACCCGTGCTATTGAAGACATAGGATTCCAGCATGGTGTCGAATGCCACGCCGTCCAAAGTGATGCCATAGCGGGACAGGACATTCATGTCGTACTTGATGTGCTGACCGATTTTTCCCAACGACGTATCTTCGAGCAGAGGGCCGATGGCTTTGAGGACCCGGTCCAGGTCCAACTGCGTCGGTGCGCCGGGATAGTCATGGCCGACCGGAACGTAGGCCGCTTCTCCGGGTTCGATGGCGAAGCTGAGGCCGACCAGTTGTGCCCGCATCGGGTCGAGAGCCGTGGTTTCCGTGTCGAAGGCAAAGAGTTCCGCGGCCTGGAGGCGCTTGATCCAGCCGTTGAGCTCCGCTTCATCCGTAATCGTGCTGTAGCGGGTCTCGGTGTGCTCCGGCGGCGCGTCTTCCTGGCCCAGTTCCTTCAGCCAGCTGTTGAACTCGTAGCGTTGCAGAAATGTCCGCAAAGTTTCCTGGTCCGCCGGTCGCAAGTGCAGTTCGTCGATGGGCAGGTCGATATCGAGGTCAGTCTTGATGGTGACGAGCTCGCGGGACAGCGGCAGGGTGGGTATGGCGTTGCGCAGGTATTCGCCAATTTTGCCGCCAATTTCATCCGCGTGGGCAATGACTTCATCAAGACTGCCGTATTGTTCCAGCCACTTGGCCGCGGTCTTTGGCCCACATTTATCCACACCGGGAATGTTGTCCGACTTGTCACCGGTCAGCGTCAAAAAATCGATGAATCGTTCTGGCGCCACGCCAAACTTCTCCTCCACCCCAGCGCAGTCCAGGTGAGAATCGGTCATCGTGTTGACCAGCGTCACCCGGCCCGTGACCAGCTGCGCCAGATCCTTGTCGCCGGTGGAGATTACGCAATCCATGCCTGCCTTTTCTGCCCGCACCGCCAGTGTGCCGATAACGTCGTCGGCTTCCACGCCTTCGACCTGGACCAATGGCATTCCCAGGTTCCCAACCAGTTCGTGAATGGGTTCGATCTGCTTGCGCAGATCTGACGGCATGCTGGGGCGGTTGGCCTTGTAATCCGGGTACCGTTCATGCCTGAACGTTGGGCCAGGCGCGTCGAAGACCACCACGACCTGGTCAGACTCAGCCTCCTTGAGCAGTCGCCGTAACATGTTGGCTACCCCCAACAATGCTCCGGTTGGCTCACCATTCGAGTTGGTCAGGTTGGGCAGCGCATGGAAGGCCCGATAGAGGTACGATGAACCATCGACCAGGTAGAGGATGTTCTTGGGGTGCGTGTTTGAGGTCATGGATGAGTGATCGATTTGCGGTTTACAGTGTCTAAACGACTGAGCATACTGGAGGAGCGCCTCATGATACAGATCATGCAGAGCGCGCGTGTGCTGCGGAACGCTGGTGCCCCGTTTTGGGGAGGGGAAAAATGAACAGAATGCTGCCAATTGGTATAGCTTTGCTGCTGGCGGCCGTGGCTGCTCCGGCACAGGAAGATTCGGCCAAGGAAGATCCGGCGGCGCCGCCGGAAATGGCGGAGCCGGCAATCCCACCCAAGGTGCAGGATGAGCAAATCGAACCGTCGGTTAACATCCGCGAGGAAGAAAACCGCCGAGTTGAGGAATACAGCCTCAACGGCCGGGTTTACATGGTCAAGATCATCCCTGCCAAGGGCAAGCCCTACTACTACCTGGATGAAGATGGCGACGGCATGCTGGAGTTACAGCCCGGTGATGAAGCCATGAACCCGGTCAGGCCTGCTTACTGGAAGATCAAGGAATGGTAACGACGGGATCGCATGGCGATTGAGGTCGTCCGGCGCGCGATCGCCTCGATTGGCCGGGGTGCAGCCTGGTTGACCCTGGCCATGGTGTTACTGATTTTCACGGTCGTGCTGTTGCGTTACGGGTTCAGCCTGGGCTGGATTTGGCTGCAGGAGTCCGTCAGCTACCTGCATGCCATGGTGTTCATGCTGGCCGCCGCCTGGACCCTGCAGGAAGACGCTCATGTCCGCGTGGACGTTTTCTACCGGGATCGCTCGCCCCGTTACCAGGCGATGATCAACCTGGCGGGAACCCTGCTGTTCCTGGTGCCTCTATGTGTTTTCATGCTGCTGGCGGCCTGGGGCTACGTCATGCGGTCCTGGGGAGTGCTGGAAGGCTCGCCTGAAGCGGGTGGCCTGCCACTGGTTTACTTACTCAAAACCCTGATTCTGCTGTTGCCAACGCTGTTGCTGCTGCAATCGGTCTGCGGCCTGCTCGATGCGTGGCGTGTTTGGCGGGGCAGCACCGTAACCGGGTCTTCCCATTGACGCCTGAGCGCCGGCAACGGTTGGACGCGGTGTTGTCGCGTCGCCAGCCGGATTTGACGATCCTGGCGGAGAACCTGCACAAACCGCGAAATTTTTCCGCCCTGATCCGAACCTGTGATGCTGTCGGCATCCAGGATGTTCATGCGGTACCGGGCGAGACGAACCCCCGCCGCCACTGGCATACCTCGCAGGGCGCGGAGAAATGGGTAGAGTTGCATTGCCATGAAAGCACCGGCCACGCTTGCGACTGGCTCCGCCAGCGGGGTTTCCAGTTGGTGGCGGCGCACTTGTCCGAGAGCGCGTGCGACTATCGTGAAGTCGATTACACCAAGCCCACGGCTTTGTTGATCGGAACCGAGCGGTTCGGCGTCAGTGAACGGGCGCTACAGCAGGCTGACCGCCTGATCTCGATCCCAATGGTTGGCATGAGCCAGTCCCTGAACGTTTCGGTTGCCTGCGCCATCGTGCTTTATGAAGCGCAACGTCAGCGCCAGGCGGCTGGTCAGTACGATCGTTCGAGGATGGATCCACGGACCCGGCAGCGGCTGCGGTTCGAGTGGCTACATCCCAAGCTGGCGCGTTTTTGCCAGGAACGGGGTCTGGCTTATCCGGCTTTGGACGAAGCAGGCAACCTGCTCGATACGCTGCCTCGAGGTTGATTCAGCCGATTACGATTAGTTGAGCGCGCCGGTGAGTTCCTCGATGACCAGGGAAGTGTCCGGTTGCCTCCCGGTCCACAGCCGGAAACTCTCTGCCGCCTGTTCAATCAGCATCCCCAGCCCGCCATGGCATCGCACGCCATGTTCTTGGCACCAATCGGCCAGTGCGTGGTGCGCTGTCCCGTAGTTGAGGTCATAGCAATGTGCCTGCGGCGCAAATAGGCCAGGGGAAAGGGGTGGCAATGATTGCTGGTGACCGGCAGAGGTCGCGTTGATGATCAGGTCGAAAGGCGCGAAGTCCTGCAGGTTCCTGATATCGGCTGCCTGTACCTGGCCGATGACGGCGAAACGCTGTGCCAACTCGGTCGCGCGTTGCGGCGTGCGATTTGCCAGTACCAACTGTGCTGGCGCGGGTTGCAGGAGATCAAAGAGGATTCCGGCCGCCGCGCCCCCTGCGCCCAGGATCGCGATGCGCCGGCCGGCCAGTTCCAGGCCGAGGTTTTCGCGCAGATCGCGGATCAGCCCGGTACCGTCCGTGTTGTCTCCAAACCACTCGGTTTGCGATTCGAAGCACAGCGTGTTGACGGCCGCAGCCTGGCGTGCCCGCGCGCTCAGACGCGTGGCCAGCTGGCTGGCCCGGAACTTGAGCGGCACGGTGATGTTGCAGCCGCGACCGCCTGTATCCGCCAGGTCGCGCAGTTTGGTCTGCAGACCGGAAGTGCTGCATTCGATAGCACGGTAGTCAACCTGCAGACCGGTTTGAGCCGCGAAAAGTGAGTGGATTCGCGGCGACAGCGACCGCGAAACCGGACTGCCAAAAAGCGCGAGCCGGATCAGGTGGGGCCCCGCAGCCACTCCGCTGCCTGCAACGCGAAATAGGTCAGAATGCCATCGGCGCCGGCGCGCTTGATCGAGGTCAGTGCTTCCATGACAACAGCACGTTCATCCAGCCAGCCGTTCTGGCCGGCCGCTTTCAGCATCGCGTATTCACCAGAGACCTGGTAGACGAAGGTGGGTGCCCCGAACTCATCTTTGACCCTCCTGACGATATCCAGGTAGGGCATGCCCGGCTTGATCATCACCATGTCGGCGCCTTCTTCCAGGTCCAGCGCGACTTCGTGCAGCGCCTCGTCGGAATTTGCGGGGTCCATCTGGTAGGTGTACTTGTTACCGCCCGCGAGGTTGCCGGCAGATCCCACCGCATCGCGGAAAGGCCCGTAGAAGCTCGAGGCGTACTTGGCTGAATACGCCAGGATCCGGGTGTTGACGTGGCCATATTCCTCCAGCGCCTCGCGGATGGCGCCTATGCGCCCGTCCATCATGTCGGAAGGCGCGACCACGTCGGCGCCGGCATCTGCGTGTGACAAAGCCTGCTGGGTCAGTACGTCCACCGTGTCGTCATTGACGACATAGCCACTATCGTCGATCAAGCCGTCCTGGCCATGGGTGGTGAAGGGGTCCAGGGCCACATCAGTCATGACGCCGAGTTCGGGGAATTCGGCCTTTAACGCCCGCACAGCCCGCTGCGCCAGGCCATCCGGATTATAGGCTTCGCGCGCGTCCTCGGACTTGGCCTCCGGTGGGGTGACGGGAAACAGGGCGATCATGGGCACGCCGAGGTCGACACAGCGTTGGGCGCTGTTGATCAGGCGGTCGATACTCATGCGCTCCACCCCGGGCATGGAAGCAATTGCTTCGCCCTGGTTTTCACCCTCCAGGACGAATACGGGCCAAATCAGGTCGTTGGTGGTCAGTACGTTCTCTCGCATCAGGCGGCGCGAGAATTCGGCGGCGCGCATCCGCCGCATGCGGGTGTAGGGGAAGCTCATGGTTCAGGGTTCCTTCCGTTTTGGGCCCAGTTTAATGAAGCTGCGGCAGGCTGTCAGGCATCCGCGGGTTGCTCATGATCCTGATCAAATTCAAACCATCCACGCAGGTGGTCGATCAGGTGTTCGACACCGTCGCGGGTGCGCGCGGAAAATACTTGCGCCGAGCCGAGTTCGGGCAGTTTCTTGCGCACGCTGAGCAGGGTGGCCTGGGCCGGTCCACGCTTCAGTTTGTCAGCCTTGGTGAGGATGACATGACACGGCACACCTGCGGCCTGGCACCATGCCAGCATTTGCTGATCGAACGGTTTCATCGGGTGTCGGATATCCATGACCAGCACCACGCCGCGCAAACAGTGGCGGCTCTGGAAATAGGCTTCCAGGACCTGTTGCCAGTGCTCCTTCAGCGCCAGGGGAACCTTGGCGAACCCGTAGCCCGGCAAATCGGCGATTCGCCGCTCATCATCGACCCGGAATATCACGATTTGCTGGGTGCGTCCGGGCGTTTTGCTCGTTCGGGCAAGCGACTTCTGATCCGTCAACGCATTGATGGCGCTGGACTTGCCAGCGTTGGAACGGCCCGCAATGGCGACCTCGATTCCCTCGTCTGGCGGTAGCTGGCGAAGTTCGTGCGCACTGAGTACGTAACTGGCCTGTCTGAATGGGTTGACCTGTTTCATCGGGGTCAGGACCTGTTTTTTCCGGGGGGTGGGTGGTATGCAAGCCGCTAAATCGCGATAATAGCGACCCATTTTGGTCATTGTACGCACAGATTCCCGGAGAACGCTAAATGAAGGTTTTGTTGCGGGCGGCAGCCCTGCTGTCACTGGTTCTGACCCTGCCTGTCCTGGCCGCGGGAGATGCCGCAGCCGGTAAGGCGAAAGCCGCTGTTTGCGCGGCCTGCCATGGCATGGATGGCAATAGTGTTGTTGCCATGTGGCCAAAGATCGCCGGACAGCATGCGCCGTATATCGAGCGCCAGTTGGCCCTGATCAAGAGCGGCGCGCGCGCTGTGCCCGAGATGATGGGTATTTCGGCCGGGCTCAGCGAACAGGATATGGCCGATCTGGCCGCCTATTTCGGCAGCCAGAAGACCAGCCCGGCAGTGGCGGATCCGGCGCTGGTCGAGTTGGGGCAGCGAATTTACAAGGCAGGTATTCCGAAGCGCGAGGTGCCGGCGTGCATGAGTTGCCATGGCCCCGCGGGTGAAGGCAACCCACTGTCGGGATATCCAGCGCTTGCCGGACAGCATGCGACTTACACGGCCAAGATGCTGACCCGCTACGAGGCGGGTGAAACGTGGGGTGAAGGTGATGAGGCCAGCACGATCATGACCGAAGTGGCTGATACCCTGTTGGCTTCAGAAATCGAGGCCGTGGCGAGCTACATTCAGGGTTTGCACGGCACCATTGAATAATTCAGGCCGGAACCGCCGGAGATTCTGGCGGTCAGAGACCGCTGGAACCCAAGCTGTCCGGAGAGAAGAGATATGACATTCAAACTTTCGATTGGAGCCGCTCTGCTGTTGGTTTGCGGGCTGCTTCACGCGCAAACCGGCCCTTTCCAGGAAGGCGTGCATTATTTTGAGATCGACCAGGCGCCGGTCCAGCGCGACAGCGTGGAGGTGACCGAAGCATTCAGTTACCTGTGCACCCACTGCGCAACCTTTGAGCCCTATATGCAGAGTTGGAAGGGGCGGATGCCGGAAAACGTGGTACTGAAGCGCATCTCGGTTGGATTTGGCCGTCGCGCCTGGGAGCTTTACGCCCGAGGCTATGTGACCGCCACCCTGATGGGAATCGAGGAGCCTTCGCACCCGGCCATGATGGATGCCATCTGGAAAGAAAACAGGCAGATGCGCAGCCTGGCGGACCTGGCCGAGTTTTACGCCCAGTTTGGCGTGGACAAGGACGCTTTCATAGCAACGGCGCAATCATTCAATGTCGACACGCAGATGCGGCGCGAGCAGCGTCAGATTCAGATTTATGGTGTAACGGGCACACCGTCCATGATCGTCAACGGGCGTTATCGGGTTTCCAGCAGCCAACAAGTGCGTGGTTTCGAGGAGATGCTGGCCGTGGTGGATTATTTGGTGGACAAAGAACTGGCCGCGCTTGGCGCCGGGCAGACGGCGGAGGTCGCAACAGCCGACACGCAATCGGCCAACTGATCGAAGCAGGAAATCGAACCGGCGCAGCTTAGGCCGCGCCGGTTTTTTTGTGCCCGGTTCAACCCGGCCAACCGCTGAGCATTCGCACTGAAAGCAGCAGCAGAAAACCTCCGAAGACACGCCGCACCAATACCGGGGACGAGCGATGTACGGCTGCAGCACCGAGCGGCGCGGCCAGGACACTGAATGCGGCGATTCCGGCGAATGCTGGCAGGTAGATATACCCGAGTGTCGATCCCGGCAAGTTCGCATCGCGGCCCAGCCAGGCAAAGCTGAGGGTTCCCGCCACCGCAATAGGGTAGCCGCACGCGGCGGCGGTCGCCACGGCTTGTTGGGCGCGAACTCCATGCCACAGGAACCAGGGCACAGTCATGCTGCCGCCGCCGATGCCGACCAGGCTGGATATCGCGCCGAACACTACGCCAGCACCGGTGTTCGCGAGTACACCAGCCGGCCGATCGTGCTCGACGGGTGCGCGACCGGCGATCATGTGCCCTCCGACCAGCAAGGCGAAGACCCCGAACACGGCCGCCAGCGCGTTGCCACTGATCTGGTCCGCGATCAGGGCTCCCAGTACCGCACCCGCGAGCAGCCCGGGCGCCAACTGCCAGGCCAGGGTCCAGCGAACCGCACCTCGCCGGTGGTGAGACCTGATCGAGCTGAGTGAAGTCAGCAGCATGGTGGAAAGCGAGGTCGCTACCGCCATGTGGATGGCATAGGCTGAAGTGGCCGGATCACGGCTCAACAGGAAAGTCAGTGCGGGCACCAGCACCAGGCCACCGCCAATTCCCAGGTAGCCCGCCAGGAATCCCGCGGTGAGCCCGGTCAGAGCCAGTTCGATCCAGATCATGCCAGGTACTCGCCAGGTGGAATTTGCGAAAGGGGTTCTTGCCGGGACGCGGTGGATTGCATAAATTAGAGGGGCCCATGAAAAATTCCGACAGTGCAAGCATAACGCAGGCGGCCGCGCAGCAAAATCGAGCCCTGCCTCTCTTTTTGTTGCTGTTGTGCCTGTGCTGGCTTTTCGGCAGCGTCTCGGCCAACTCGATTGATGATCGCGCCCGTTTCCAGCAAGCCTGGGAGGCCGCTTCGAAGGGGGACCGGCAAACCTTTGACACCCTGGGACAGGGGCTCGAAGGCTATCTGCTTTACCCCTACCTTCAATACGAAGATTTCCGGTCACGCCGGGCCCGGGCCGAGCCGGCTGAAATGGCGGCGTTTCTGGAGCAGCATGCTGACTGGGCTTTTACCCCGGCCTTGCGAGGCTCATGGTTGCGTACCCTCGGGGCACTGGGCCGCTGGCCGGCTTTGATCGAGTACGCCGACGGCACGCTGGATACCCGCACTGCGTGTTACCTCGCACGGGCTCGTATTGCCGAAGGAGCAACAGACGGCCTGGTGTCCGATGTGCAGGCGCTGTGGGCGGTCGGCAAATCCCAGCCGGATACCTGCGATCCGGCTTTCACCTGGTTGCGCCAACAGGACGGTATCACCCCGGGTCTGGCGTGGGAGCGGATCCGCCTGGCGATGGAATCGGGAAATGCGCGGCTGACGCTGTACCTGGAACGGTTCGTTCCCGCGAACGAGCGAATATGGGTAAAGCGGTGGCAGGACCTCAACCGGACCCGTTACCGCGATTTGGACAAAACACGCAACTGGCCCGATCAGCCCATCCCGCGCATGATCGTCGCGAGTTCCCTGCAAGCCCTGGCCGGCCGCGAGCCGGATGAAGCCCTGCGTCAGTTCCGAAGGTTGGTGAGCCACTTCAGTTGGGAACCTGCTCAGCGCGGAGCCATTCAACGGGAAATTGCCCTGCAGGCCGCAGTCGCGTTGAGCGACGATGCCCTGGAGGCTCTGGCCGCGGTCCCCATCGCCAGCCAGGATGGACAGTTGCTCGAGTGGTGGGTTCGGGCGGCAATGGCGCGCCAGCAATGGGCGCTGGTGGCCGAAGTCATCGGACGCATGCCGCCGGAGATTGCCCATGACGGACGGTGGCGCTACTGGCGGGCGGTGGCGTTCAGAGAACTGGGCGAGGCGCAGGCCGCACGCGCCCAGTTCGAGGAACTCTCCACCCAGGCCAGTTACTATGGATTTCTGGCCGCGGACGAGCTCGGCCTGCCCTATACCATCTGTCCGATCGAACCACCCAGTGACGCCGATGCCGTCAATGTGCTGAAGGCTCGTCCCGATTTCGCTCGCAGCCTGGAGCTTCGCGCCGCCGGACTGGGGTCGTGGGCGCTGAATGAGTGGAACGGTGCGACACGGCGGCTGGACAAGGAGGAGTTGCGCACAGCCGCCGCCCTGGCCTGGGAGGAGGCCTGGTATGACCAGGTGATTTTCGCCCTGGGCAACAGCGGAGACCTTCGGCTTTACGAATGGCGTTTTCCGGTGCTGTGGAAGCAAGCGGTGGAGCAGGAAGCATCCCGGCAGCAACTGGACCAGTCATGGGTTCTCGGGGTCATGCGTTCGGAGAGCGCGCTGGCAGAGAAGGCCCGCTCTTCGGCCGGTGCGTTGGGGCTGATGCAGCTAACACCAGCAACAGCCCGCCAACTGTCCCGCCGGCACGGTTTGACCTATAGCGGTCATGGCCAGCTCCAGCAGGCGGAGCCCAATATTCGCTTCGGAACCACCTTCATGCGGGATCTATTGGACCGATTCGACCAGAACCCCGTGCTGGTGGCCGGGGCCTATAACGCGGGACCGGAAGCGGTCGAGCGCTGGCTTCGGACGCGGCCAAAAGGAGATATCGCGGCATGGGTGGAAACCATTCCGTATTACGAAACCCGGGACTACATCCCGCGTGTTCTCGCGTTTACGGCGATTTATGACTGGCGGTTGGGTGAGCCCGTCAAGCGGGTCAGCAGCCGCATGCCGGGCTTCGGTTCCGGTAACATGGGCCCCATGCAGACGGCCCCGGTCGTTTGCCTGGCATCGGGTTGAGGAGAAATCAATGAAGATCGTTCTGGTGGGTGGCAGCGGATTTCTGGGCCAGTTCGTGGTGCGAGCCCTGGCGGCTGCCGGACACCACAGCGTGGTGTTGACCCGGGCGCCTGAACGGGTTCGCGAGTTTGCCCTGGAAAGGGGTGCCCGCCTGGTACAGGCGGATGTCTACTCCCCTGCAGCTCTTTCGCGGCAGTTCGAAGGTGCCGGGGCGGTGGTCAGCATGGCCGGGATTCTCAACGAAACGGGCTTTGGTGGGCAGGGCTTTCGCCGGGTCCACGTGGACCTGGTCCAGGGTATCGCCGAAGCGTGCCGGACGGCTGGCGTGAAACGCCTGTTGCATGTCAGCGCGCTGAACGCTGGCAAGGGCGACAGCCACTACCTGCGGACCAAGGGTGAAGCGGAGTCTTTGCTCAACTCAGCCGCCGGCCTGGAGGTTACGATTTTCCAGCCATCCGTGATTTTTGGACCCGGTGACGGATTTTTCAACCGTTTCGCCGGGCTCTTGCGGTTGGCCCCGGTGCTGCCCCTGGCTTGCCCCAATTCACGGTTGCAGCCGGTGTACGCAGCTGACGTCGCCCAGGCAATGGCAGTGTCACTGGCGGATACTTCGACGGTCAATCAGACTTTTCAACTGGGAGGCCCGCGCGACTATACCTTGATCGAACTCGTGCGCTGGACCGCCCATGTCCTGGGACTGCGGAGATTGGTGGTGCCTCTGCCTGATGCGGCCTCCCGCGCGCAGGCGCTGGTCATGGACCTGGTCCCGGGCAAACCTTTTTCGACGGATAACTACCGCTCCCTGCAACTGGATAACGTTGCGCCGGACAATGACCTGGCCGAATTCGGTTTTGTGCCCAGTTCCGTGGAGCGCATCGTGCCTGCGTACCTGGGCCAGTCCTTACATCAGCAGCGTCTCGCCACCCTGCGACAGCGAGCCGGGCGCTAATGCCCGAAAAAATCTATCTCGTCGGCGGCGCCGTCCGCGACGAGCTGCTGGACCTGTCGCCGAAAGAGCGTGACTGGGTGGTCACCGGCGCGACGCCAGACGCCCTGAAAAAGCGAGGCTTCCGGCAGGTGGGTGCATCGTTTCCGGTGTTTCTCCACCCTGAGAGTGGCGAGGAATACGCACTGGCCCGCACCGAGCGCAAATCCGGCCATGGCTATCATGGTTTCCGCGTGGACTTCGACCCCGGCGTGACCATCGAGCAGGACCTGGAGCGTCGCGACCTGACCATCAACGCGATGGCGAGGGATGCTGATGGGCAGTTAATCGATCCCTACGGTGGGCGACAGGATCTCGAGGACCGTTGGCTGCGCCACGTCTCGGCGGCTTTTGAAGAAGATCCGCTCAGGGTCCTGAGGGTGGCGCGGTTCGCAGCCCGTTTCGCGGGGCTGGGATTTCGCGTTCATCCCGACACCCTCGACCTGATGCAAAAAATCGCCCAATCCGGCGAATTGCAGCACCTGGTGCCGGAGCGCGTCTGGGTGGAGATTCGTGACGCCATGGGCGCGGCGCAACCCAGCCGTTTTCTCGAAGTGTTGCGTGCGTGCGGGGCATTGGAAGTCCTGCTGCCGGAAGTCGACGCCCTGTTCGGTGTCCCCCAGCCCCCTTCGCACCACCCGGAAATCGACACCGGAGAGCACCTCAAGCTGTGCCTTGATGTCGCCGCGAACATGGGCTGTAGCTCCGGCACGATCGTCGCCGTCCTGCTGCACGATTTGGGTAAAGGCGTCACGCCCGCAGAGGTCTTGCCGAAGCATCCCGGGCACGAGACCGCGGGACTCCCGCTGGTGGATGCCGTCTGCAAGCGGTTCCGCGTGCCCACGGCTGTTCACCGCCTGGCGCGCCAGGTCTGCCAGTGCCACCTGCGCGTGCACCGCGTATTGGAGATGAAACCCGCCAGCGTGATGTCCCTGCTGGAAGACCTCGATGCGCTGCGCAGCGGCAATATCGAGGACCTGCTCCAGGCCTGTGAAGCGGACTATCGTGGCCGTTCCGGACTGGAGTCGCGTGCCTATCCACAGGCGGAGTATTTACGGCGTGTGCTGGCAGCGGCGCTGGCTGTGCGGGCGCGTGACCTGCAAACCGAGGAAGTCCAGGGGCCGAGGGTCGGCGAGTTGTTACGGGTGGCGAGAATCCAGGCGATCCGGGAATTGGCGCTCGAGCCAGCCGAGTAAGCTGCCGAGTGGGCTGGCCACCAGCAGCAGCCCGAGAATCACCCCGGACAGATTGGCCAATGCGTCACGCCAATCCATCAACCGGTCTGGCGTGAACTGCTGTATCCCCTCGAGGCACACACCCAACAAGGGCAGGGCGACCGCCCAGGCCACGCGGCGATGCGGATGCACCATCCCCCACCAGAACATCAGCGCGGCGTAGGCTGCGACGTGCTCATACTTGTCCACCCCGGGCACGTTGACAGGTTGCTGGACGCTCACCAGCGACAGCGTGACGACAATTGCCAGTAGCAGCCAGCCGATCGACGCCCATATTCGCGGGTACCGGTACGCTTGCTGTTGCACAGCGGTGCCTTGGTTTGGCTTTTCCGTCACGGGCAGCGGCTCAGAGTCGGTGACGCAGGTCCAGCGCGGTGAATCCCCGCAGTGGCGTATCGATGCCACGCGTCAGCGCCATGACCTGGAATTTTTCGCCCATTTCCGAGGGTAATATCAACTGGCGCGCTTCGGCGCCAATGCGCAGTTGGTCGTCTGGCGTTGCTTCGAGTTGCGCTGCGATCTCGTCATCCAGGCCGCATCCAAGCAAGAACATCGCCTGGCTGCTGTAGCCGCTGCACTCGAGGCCACAGGCTGCGCCGGCCTCGGCCACCGCCGTGAAATCGACAAAGGCGGTGATGTCCTGTAGCCCGGGCCAGCGAAAGGGCGCGTCGACGGCATGGTGCCGGTAGTGGCAGATCAGCGTGCCCTGGCTCCGTTGGGGCAGGTAATAATCTCGCCGGGGGTAACCGTAATCGATCAACAGGGCGCAGCCGCGTTCCAGGTGCTCGGTCAACCCCGCCAGCCAGGGTCCGACGGCGAGGTTGATTTCAGAACGATAACCCTCGGGTAACTCGTCGATGGAATCGCCCAGCCTGGACTCTATCGCTTCCGCCAGTAAGGTGCGTGCCGGACCGGGTAGCCAATCGAAACCAGGCCCATCGGCCACGACATTCAGTTGCAGAATTTCTTCACCGGCTTTTTCAAAGCACTCCACCGGTAAGGCATCCAACACCTCATTGGCGATGATCACCCCACGCCAGCCGTGTCGCGGCGGATGATCGAGCCACTGAACCCGGTCCATGAGGCCAGGCGCCTGCTGCTCCAGGGTCTCTTTCTGGACCTGCCGCAAATGCCCGCTGCGCTCGAGAATCCGGTAGTTAAGGGTTTCCGCCGGGATGATCCGGGCCAGGCGCTGCAGCAGCGTGGCCGCGAGGCGGCCGCTACCCGCACCCACTTCCAGGATGGAAAAGCTTCCGAGGGCCTCGCAGACTTCCTCCACCTGCCGAGACAGGCAACCGGCGAACAGGTCGCCGAGTTCCGGCGCCGTGACGAAGTCTCCTCCCGCTCCGAATTTCTGCAGCCCGGCGCTGTAGTAGCCCAGCCCGGGTTCATACAGCGCTGCTTCCATGTACTCCGAAAAGGGCAATGGCCCGCGCGCCCGGATGCGCTCACGCAATTTCGTCGACAAGCGTCCGCTCAGGCGCTTGAGGTCCTCGGGCGGTTCGGGCAGGATGACGCGAGAGTTGTCAGCGGTCATGGAAGGGTAGTTTCGATGAGTGATGGGGCAAAGTCCAGAATGCAGACCGCGCTGATCACCGGCGCCGCCCGGCGTATCGGCGCGTCGATCTCCCGGACGTTGCATGGCCGCGGCTGCCGCGTCCTGTTGCATTATCACGGTAGCGCCGGGCAGGCGGCGGAACTCGCGGCCGATCTAAACTCGCAACGGCCAGACAGCGCCATCATCCTGCAGGCCGACCTGGCCGCTGCAGGCGGTCCTGCGGGCCTGGCTGCGGAAGTTCGCGAACATGCCGACCGGCTCGATATCCTGGTCAACAACGCTTCCCGGTTTTACCCCACGACTCCCGGCGAAGTCACTGCGGAAATCTGGAGCGACCTGATGGGGAGCAACGTGCGGGGCGCCTACTTCCTGACCCAGGCACTGTTGCCCGAGCTGCGGCTGGCGCAAGGGTGTGTCATCAACATCATCGACGTTCATGCCGAGCGGCCGATGCCGAATCACTCGGTGTATTGCATGGCCAAGGCCGGGCTCGCCATGATGACCCGTTCGCTGGCGCTCGACCTCGGCCCGGAAATTCGGGTGAATGGTGTCTCACCCGGAGCCATACTCTGGCCTGAACAGGAACCCACTCCGGCTGTGCAAGCGGGCATCCTGAAACGGGTAGCCCTCAAGCGCATGGGTGACCCGGGCGATATCGCCGGCGCCGTCGCTTACCTGGCGCTGGATGCGCCCTACGTGACTGGCCAGATATTGGCTGTGGATGGCGGCCGCAGCCTGAATATCTGAGCGGGCTTGCGGAGTTCAATCGCGACCGGTTGCCTGCGGCACCTGGTCCCGTCTCCCGTCTCCCGTCTCACCTCTTACTCAAATCCAGATCGATCTCTTCCAACGAGGAATCATCAATACCGCTGTCGCGCCAGATGTCCGCCAGGGTCCTTTTCTCGGTAGGGTGAACGAGGCTGGGCGCCAGATCGGCCAGGGGCTTGAGTACGTGAGCGAACTTGAGGATTTCACCCCGGGGTATCTCCAGTTCCGAGGTATGCAGCACCCGGTCGTCAATCAGCAGGATGTCGATATCGAGGGTCCGATCGGAGTAGCGCGGGGTTGAGCGATCCCGGCCGAATCGGTCTTCCAGTTCTCGTAGCCAGGCCCTGAGTTCCATTGGCGCCATCCCGGTTTCGATCACGGCTGCCAGGTTGATAAAATCATCGCCCTCGAAACCCACGGCCCGGCTTCGATAGATCGGTGAAAGCCGGCACTCGCTGAATGCGCTCTGCAGGGCTTCAATTCCGGCCCGGATGTGGCTTTCCGCATCGACGTTACTGCCGAGGCTGAGGTAGACCCGGTTCACGGGTTGGGGCGTTCCCTTTCGATGATGACACCCACAGCACTGGATCCGCGCACGGCACCGGGCTTGCTGAGTTTGAGTTTCACCCGGGTGACGGGAAATTCTTCCAATACGATGCGCGCACAGTGCTCGGCCAGTGCCTCCACCAACTGGAACTCGCTGCCTTCTACGAAGGCGATCAAGCGCTTGGCGACCGCCTTGTAATTGAGCGTGTCCTCGATATGGTCGGTTTCGGCTGCGCGCCTGATGTCGAAGGCCATTTCGAGGTCGAGGCCCACGGTCTGGGTAATCTCACGCTCCCAGTCGAAAATCCCGATAACGGTCTGGATACGCAGATCGTCGATAAAAACGATGTCCTGGTTCATGAGGGGGTTTCCATGGCTGGCCCGGGGGGCTGTAAGGTTTCGAGTGACCACCGGGCGCGAGCGCTGATCACCAGGTCTTCATGGGCGCCGGCGAGTAGACGCTGGCAGCCGGCGAACGCGATCATGGCGCCGTTGTCGGTGCAGAATTCGAGGCGGGGGTAGGATACCTTGAACCCATATTTCTCTCCGGCTTGGCGCAAGGCCCCGCGCAGCCCCCGGTTGGCACCCACGCCACCGGCCACCACGAGTTGCCCGGAGCCGGATTCCTGCATGGCGCGGCGACACTTGATGACCATGGTATCAATGACCGCCTGCTGGAACCCGGCGGCAATGTCGGCGCGAAGTTCATCGTCTTCAGATGGGGAGCCGCTGTGCTCCAGCCACAGGTTGCGAGTATGCGTCTTCAGGCCGCTGAAGCTGAATTCAAGCCCTGGCCGGTCGGTCATGGGCCGGGGAAAGCGAAACCGGTCGGCGTTTCCCGTATCGGCGAGTCGTGCAACGGCGGGTCCGCCCGGGTAACCCAGACCCAGCAGCTTGGCCGTCTTGTCGAAAGCCTCGCCGGCGGCATCATCCAGGGTCTCACCGAGCACCCGGTAAGCACCGATGGCCTGGACTTCCACCAGCATCGAGTGCCCACCGGAAACCAGTAGCGCTACGAAGGGGAACTCGGGCGGTTCTGGCTCCAACATGGGCGCCAGCAGGTGACCTTCCATGTGATGAACCGCCACCGCAGGGCAGCCCAGGGCCAGCGCGATGGCGCGTCCGACCGAAGCGCCGACCAGCAGTGCGCCGATCAGACCGGGGCCAGCCGTATAGGCAACGCCTTCGACCTGATCCCGGCTTATTCGTGCTTCGTCCAGGCAGCCATCGATCAATGGCAGGAGTTTTCGCACGTGGTCACGGGACGCAATCTCTGGCACGACGCCGCCATATTCGGCGTGCAATTCTACCTGGCTGTACAGGCGGTGCGCGAGCAGGCCAGCGACGCTGTCATACAACGCCACGCCTGTCTCGTCACAAGAGGTTTCGATTCCCAGTACCCGCATGCGGTGCAGCCCTGAAGCCTGTTTCGGAGAATCGGAATTGTAATGCAATGTCCTCCGGTCTGTCGGTTTCGCCCAGCCTGTCGCGACATACGGCGCACGCTTTTCCAGTAAGCCGGGTTAACATATTGCCCAGGCGGACGGAGAATTCGGCTTGGCGGAAAATAAAGGCATCGTGGCATCAGGCCACCCGGAGACCTCACGCGCGGCAGCGCGGGTGATCGAGGCAGGCGGTAACGCCTTCGACGGGGCGTTGGCTGCCCTGGCGGCCGCCTGCGTGGCCGAGCCGATGCTGGCCAGTCTTGGTGGTGGCGGTTTTCTCATGGCCAGGCCCGCGGACGAGCGGGCCCGGGTCTACGATTTCTTTGTTCAGACGCCGCGAAACGTGGCGACTGGGCGCGAACTGGATTTTTATCCGATCCTGGCGGATTTTGGCACTGCAACCCAGGAGTTTCACATTGGCATGGGGTCAATTGCGGTCCCGGGCGTGGTTGCCGGGATGTTTGAAATTCACGCCCGCCACTGCCGTTTGCCGCTGAAAGAAATTTTGCGCCCCGCGGTAGAGTTGGCCCGCCAGGGCGTTGCTATGAACGCGTTTCAGCACAGTATCAGCCATATTCTGATACCGATCCTGCGGGCCACGCCCGACGCCATGCGGCTGGTAGCGTCGGCAGAACAGCCGGGGCAGGTGGCAGCACCCGGCGAAATCGTTACCCATCCCGACCTGGCCAACGTTCTGGAAGCGGTAGCGAGTGAGGGTTCAGACCTGTTCTATCGGGGTGAGCTGGCGGAGAGACTGGTTCGTGACTGCCAAGAGCGCGGGGGACTGCTGGTCCGGGAAGACCTGGAAGAATATCGGGTCAGGGCCCGTGACCCGGTGCGGTTCGCCTGCCACGGGGCTGAGTTTTATTTCAACAGCCTGCCGTCTCCGAGTGGCTGTCTGATCGCTTTCGCGCTGGGGTTGCTGGATGACCAGGACCTGGCGCACCAGCCCTGGGGCCACGAGCGCCACTGTTCCTCCCTGGTGCTGGCCATGCGGGCCGCGGGTCGGCTGCGCAACGAAACGCGGGCGGACACGGAACTGGATGAAGACCGGATCCGGGCCATCCTGGCACCGGGGCATATCGATCAATGGCGGTCGATGATGCACGAACACCCCCTGGCGACCCGAGGCACGACTCACATTAGCGTGGCTGATGCAGAAGGCAATCTGGCCAGCCTGACGGTATCAAATGGTGAGGGCTGCGCCTACGTACTGCCGGGCACCGGCATCATGTTGAACAATATGCTGGGCGAAGAGGATCTCAATCCTGGCGGCTTTCACCAGTGGCGGCCCAACCGGCGCATGGCCTCGATGATGTGCCCTTCGGTGGCCAGTTTGCCGGATGGCGGCTGGGTGGCGCTGGGTTCCGGCGGTTCCAACCGCATCCGCAGTGCCGTCCTGCAGGTGCTGATCAACCTGTTCGAGTTTCGCATGCCACTGGCCGACGCGGTGGCCGCGCCGCGGCTGCACCTGGAGGGGGAGCACCTGAGCATCGAGGCGGGGTTTCCGCAATCCACGGTCACGGCGCTGGGTGAAGCGTGGCCCGACCACCGGGTGTGGCCGGGCGCAAACCTGTTTTTTGGCGGGGTGCACGCGGTCGAGCGATTGGTCGATGGCAGTTTCCAGGGCGCCGGGGACCCGCGCCGGGGTGGGGCGGTGGCTTTTGCCCGCTGAGTCATTTTTCTTTGCACTTGATGGTTTTCGCGGGTTAAAATAGCGGGCTACGCCCAATGGGGCCCCGATTCAGTTGTTTGGAGTTGATTGGTAATGCCCAGCGTCAAAGTTCGCGAAAACGAGCCATTCGAATACGCACTGCGCCGTTTCAAGCGCTCGTGTGAGAAAGCCGGAGTGCTTGCGGAAACCCGCCGGCGCGAGTTCTACGAGAAGCCGACCCAGGAGCGTAAGCGCAAGGCCGCAGCGGCCGTCAAGCGCAATCTGCGCCGCCTGTCCAGGGACGTCAATCGCCGCACCCGCATGTACTGAGTCTTTTTCGGCGTGGCGGCACAAGCCCCCAGGCGCCGGAGTGAGATGCATGTCGCTCAAGTCCCGCATACAGGACGATATCAAAGAAGCCATGCGTGCCCGCGAACGGGCGCGCCTGAATGCTTTACGCTTGATTTCTGCCGCCATAAAGCAAAAAGAAGTCGACGAGCGCATAGAGCTCGACGACGTGGCGGTATTGGCCGTGCTGGACAAGATGGCCAAGCAGCGCCGCGAATCACTGGAACAATATGAGTCCGCCGGCCGTGATGACCTCGCTGCCCAGGAACGCTACGAACTCGAACTGATCGGCACCTACCTGCCAGAGCCCCTCGGCGAGGAAGAACTCTCCAGGCTGATCCAGGAGGCTGTCGCTACGACAGGCGCCAGCAGCATGCGCGACATGGGCGCCGTAATGGCCCAGCTGCGCGACCAGGTGCAGGGCCGGGCTGACATGAAAGCGGTGAGCACCGCCGTCAGGGATATCCTCGGCAGTTGAGCGGGCGGCACCGAGCGCATTTTTTGCCCGCCGGCTCGCCACCGACTCCCATTTACTTATGAGCGGCCGCATTCCCGATTCCTTTATCGAGGAATTGCTGGCGCGCACCGATATTGTCGAGCTCATTGAGCGCCGGGTCGAAATGAAGCGAGCGGGTGCCGAGTTCCAGGCCCGCTGCCCTTTCCACGAAGAGAAAACCCCGTCTTTCACCGTCAGTCCGCGCAAGCAGTTCTACCACTGTTTCGGCTGCGGTGCGCACGGTTCAGCCATCGGCTTCCTGATGCAGTACGAAGGGCTGGAGTTTCTCGATGCCGTCGAGGAACTGGCGCACAACGCCGGTTTGCAGGTTCCGCGTACCGAAACCGGTCGGCCGCAGCCATCATTGGGCCTCTACAGCGTGCTCGAGGCAGCAGCAGAGTTCTACAAGGAGCAGTTGCCCCAACATCCTCAGGCCATCGAATATCTGAAGTCCCGGGGACTGGACGGCGAGATCTGCCGGGACTTCGGCATTGGCTTCGCACCACCGGGGTGGGATTCGTTGCGCACCGCGCTGGGGACGGATTCAGAACAGTTGAAGGTGTTGGCGGATGCCGGGTTGCTGAGCGAGGGTAAAACCAAAACTTACGACAAGTTCCGCAACCGCATCATGTTTCCGATCCATGACCGCCGTGGGCGGGTCATCGGGTTTGGCGGCCGGGCGCTGGGCGAGGATGACGGGCCCAAGTACCTCAATTCCCCGGAAACCGAACTGTTTCACAAGGGCCGTGAACTCTACGGGCTTTACCTGGCGCGCCAACGGGTCGGCCGCCTGGATACCATCATCGTGGTGGAAGGCTATACCGACGTCGTGGCGCTGGCGCAGGCTGGCCTGCGTAACGCCGTGGCGACGCTGGGTACGGCCACCACCACAGACCAGGCCGAATTGCTGTTTCGTGCGGCCGAGACGGTCGTATTCTGTTTCGATGGGGACGAGGCGGGACGCAAGGCGGCCTGGCGGGCACTGCAGGCAACGCTGCCCAAGCTCAAAGAAGGTCTACAGGCCCAGTTCCTGTTTCTGCCCGAAGGTGAGGACCCCGATAGCCTGGTCCGCGCACAGGGCGTCGAGGCATTCAGCATCTTGCTGGCCGATGCTGCCCCCCTGTCCGATTTCCTGTTCGACCACCTGATGGCGCAGGTCGATATGACCAGCATCGACGGTAGAGCGAAGTTGGTGACCTTGGCGAGACCGCTACTGGACACGATACCCGAAGGGGTCTTCAGGGAAATGTTGATTGAGCGGCTGGAGACTTTGGCCCGACATCGCTTGCCGGGTCCTGCACCGGTCCGGCCCGGTCGTGGGCGGCCTTCCCGGCCCAAGCCGACGCAGGCGCGCACACCTTTGCGCCTGGCCCTGGCGCATCTGGTCCAGAACCCGGGACTGGTCGAATTGACCGGCGAAGTCGATGAAATTCGTGATTGTGACCTTCCTGGCGTCGATATATTCATGAATCTTGTTGACTTCTGCAAAAAACGCCCCAATATGTCAACCGCTCAGTTACTTGAACTTTTGCACGAACATCCTGCCCAATCACACCTGCACAAACTTGCTGTTTGGCAGCTGCCGGGTGACCCGGAACGTCAGGCCATGGAGTTTCGTGATGCGGTAACCGGCATCCGTTTGCAATGGACCGAGGCGTTGCTGGCACGAATGCCAAAAATCGTGGAGCAAAGCAAGGCGGAGCGGGAAAGGTTCCTGGAGTTGCAGCAACAGCATTCGATGCTCAAGCGCAATTTACGGGGTACCGAGACTTGAGACCGCTCGCGCCCCGCACTATCCGGGTCGCCGAGGCGTAATTCTTGGACTATATTTGAATTGGTCGTGGATCTTTATGAATGAAAATCAGCAATCGCAATTGAAGCAGCTCATCACCAAGGGTAAGGAACAGGGTTTTTTGACCTATGCACAGGTCAATGACCACCTGCCCGATGATATCGTCGATCCGGAGCAGATTGAAGATATTATCAATATGATCAATGACATGGGTATTTCGGTGTACGAAAAAGCACCGGATGACGATGCCTTGATTCTGAATGATTCTGCATCTACCGATACCGATGACGATACCGCTGCTGAAGACGCCGCCGCGGCGTTGGCCGCAGTCGAAACGGAAATCGGCCGGACCACGGACCCGGTGCGCATGTACATGCGCGAAATGGGTACCGTCGAACTGCTGACGCGCGAGGGCGAAATCGCCATTGCCAAGCGTATCGAAGCGGGTCTGAAGCAGGTCCACGAAGCGCTGGCCCGGTTCCCGGGCACTTACACGGTGCTGTTAGAGCAGTTTGAAGCGTTTCAGGACGGGCGCCAGCGCCTGACCGAGTTGATGACCGATTTTATCGACCCGCATGCTCCGGACCAGCCCATTCCTCCCGCGCAGAAGCCCGGGGACGCCAAGGCCAGCGACGGTAGCGATAAGAAAGGCGATGATGACGATGATGATGACGATGACGACAGCGAGCAGGAGGATACGGGTCCTTCCGGTCCGGATCCCGAGGAAATCGTCAGGTTCTTCACCGAGTTGGGCAAGCTGCAAAAGCGCTTCCTGAACCTGCACGAGAAACATGGGCCGGGCTATCCGCGGGCGGACAAGATTCGCGCCGAAATGGCCGACATGTTCATGCACCTGAAGTTACCGCCAAAAATGGTGGACCACCTGGTGGACCGCCTGCGCTACACCGTGTCGCGGCAGCGCGACCTGGAGCGCGTGATCGTGCAACTGGCAGTACACCAGGCCAAGATGCCGAAACGTACGTTCATCATGACCTACAGCGGCAACGAATCGAACAGTAAGTGGCTGACACCGCACTTGCGCGGCAAGCAGCGCTGGGTGCCGACGCTGAAGGCAAACGCCAAGGAAATTCGTGACCTGCAGGAAAAACTGCGCCGTATCGAGGCCGAGACCTTTATTACCATCGCGGACCTCAAGGACATCAATCGCAAGATGTCGATCGGTGAAGCGAAGGCCCGCCGTGCCAAGAAGGAAATGGTGGAGGCCAACCTGCGCCTGGTGATCTCGATCGCCAAGAAGTACACCAACCGCGGCCTGCAGTTCCTGGACCTGATCCAGGAGGGCAATATTGGCCTGATGAAGGCGGTGGACAAGTTCGAATATCGCCGGGGCTACAAGTTCTCGACTTATGCCACCTGGTGGATTCGGCAGGCCATTACCCGTTCGATCGCCGACCAGGCGCGCACCATCCGTATCCCGGTGCACATGATCGAGACCATCAACAAGCTGAACCGCATTTCACGACAGATGCTGCAGGAAATGGGCCGCGAACCGACGCCCGAGGAACTGGCCGAGCGCATGGAGATGCCCGAGGACAAGGTCCGCAAGGTGCTGAAGATTGCCAAGGAGCCCATTTCGATGGAGACCCCGATCGGTGACGATGAAGATTCGCACCTGGGTGATTTCATCGAAGACGCCAACATCGACTCGCCGGTCGAGTCCGCCACCGGTTCCGGTCTGACCGGCACCGTGCAGGAAGTGCTGGCGGGCCTGACGCCGCGTGAAGCCAAGGTTCTGCGCATGCGTTTTGGTATCGACATGAACACCGACCACACGCTGGAAGAAGTGGGTAAGCAATTCGACGTGACCCGCGAGCGCATCCGCCAGATCGAAGCCAAGGCTCTGCGCAAGCTGCGCCACCCGACCCGTTCGGAACAGTTGCGGAGCTTTCTCGACCTCGACTGATCCACTGACCAGAAGCGCCTTTTCGTTTAACCTGAAAACCCGCCCCTGTGGCGGGTTTTTTGTATCTGTACTGGCACATCAAAAGACCGGGATTGGCTATTTTGCCTCGGTTTCTACCCATTCAGAATGACTCCGCTGGATTGAAATAAATTAAATAACCGGCTATGTATTGAGAGGCTCCGTTTGAAAGATTCAAAAAGAGCGCAGGAACTCGAGGGCTGGTTGGAGTCCATAGCCGCCGGATTTGGAGCGCGAATTCTGACGGTGAATCATGCCATTGCCGACGTGTGGGGCCGGATGGGCGTGAGACGGACACTTCCCCTCATCGACAGCCTGCTGGCTGCCACTGCGATCTGTCATGACATGACGCTCGTCACCCGTAACGTGCGCGACGTCCACGCCGCCGGCGTTCGATATCTGAACCCGTTCGAAGCGCCTGCCTGATTGGCCGCGCACCATGTGTCGATCCAGCAACTTGAGGTAGAATGCTTTCCGCAATCCTCCCCCGGGGGCCCTTAGCTCAGCTGGTTAGAGCAGTCGACTCATAATCGATTGGTCGAAGGTTCAAGTCCTTCAGGGCCCACCATTTAACCCGCTTGATTATTTATACTCGGCCCCATGAATTTCGGCGCTTTATTCGACTGGGATGGGGTCGTGATCGATTCGTCCCGCCAACATGAGCAAAGCTGGGAACTGCTGGCTGCCGAACTGGGTAAGCCGCTTCCGCCCGGCCATTTCGTGCGTGGGTTTGGCATGAGAAGCCGTGTGATCATCTCTGAGATCCTGCGCTGGGCGTCCGACGCGGACGAAATTGACCGCTACTCGCAGCGCAAGGGCGCCATCTACCGCGAGATCATCGGGCAGAGCGGCATCGAACCCTTGCCCGGCGTGCGCGAGTTGCTGGCCTCGTTGCAGGAGAAAGGGATCGCGTGCGCGGTGGCCTCGTCGACCCAGCGCATCAATATCGAAACCGCTTTCGATGCGATCGGAATCCGGGATTACTTTCAGGGGGTCGTTGCCTCCGAAGATGTCGCCGAAGGCAAGCCAAACCCGGAGGTTTTCCTCAAGGGAGCCGAATTGATCGGCCTGCCGCCGCAACAATGCGTGGTGTTTGAAGACGCGCTGGTTGGTATCGAGGCCGGGCTGGCTGCCGGCTCGAAGGTGGTTGCGGTGGCCACGACCCGCACCCTGGAGGAACTGGGCGCAGCGGACTTGGCGGTACATTCCCTTAAAGATCTTGCCTGGCGTGACATTGCAGGCTTGTTCGACTAGCGTGCGGAGCCCGTCTTACAGGGGTTTTGATGCCAGGAAACCAGTTTGCCAGCTGTCCGTATGTGGCATTTAATTGCTCGGTGTCAATTAATTCCGGTTTAGGCATTCAAAGCGTGCCCGGCCCTGCCCATAATTGGTGAATCAATAATTCACTAATTCAGAACAGGTGACGATCCATGGCAAAAGAAAAGACCCAATCCAAACCCACACCCAAACCCAAAATCGCAAAAAAGGTGGCGGCTTCGAAACAGGCACCACGCCTGGTTCACTCCGGTGAAGGCAATGCCTTGAGCCAGGACGAGAAGTTGATTGGCAAGACGCTGAAAAAGAGTCTGAACCTGACTGAAGATCAACTGGAAGAGATCAGCTCGAAGAAAGGCCTCATCAAGCTGCTGTCTTCGCGCAAGATCAACGCCAAGAAAGCGCTGGTCAAGTTGCGTTACGAAGAAGAACTGGAAAAGTTGCAGATCGAGTTGGTCAAGCTGCAGCGGGATGTGCAACTCAACGGCCGGCGCGTCGCCATCATCTTCGAAGGCCGCGATGCGGCGGGTAAAGGCGGCAGTATTCGCCGTTTCATCGAGCACCTGAATCCTCGCAGTGCGCGGGTCGTGGCCCTACCCAAACCTACCGAGCTGCAAAAGGGGCAATGGTATTTCCAGCGCTACACGGAAAAATTGCCGAATCCGGGCGAAATTGTCTTTTTCGATCGCAGTTGGTACAACCGGGCAGTGGTCGAACCGGTCATGAATTTCTGCACCAAGAAAGAGTACAAGGTGTTTCTGCAGCAGGTGCCCGAGTACGAGCATATGCTGTATGAGGATGGTCTGGAACTGGTCAAGTTCTGGTTCTCGATCGCCAAGGACGTCCAGCGCGAACGGTTTGATTCCCGCCGCGTCGACCCCCTTAAGCAATGGAAGATCAGCCCGGTGGACGAGAAGGCGCAGGAACACTGGGACACCTACTCCAAGTACAAGGAGGCGATGTACAGCAAGACGCATACCACCTACAGTCCGTGGATCATCGTCAAGGCCAATGACAAAAAGAAGGCGCGCCTGGAAAGCATGCGTTACGTGCTGTCGACCCTCGATTACGAGGGCAAGGAAGCGCCACGAACCAGCCTGGTGCCTGACCCCGACGTGGTCATGCGTTACCACCGGTCACACCAGAGCATCGATTGAGGCGGATCAGGCGCTGGTGATCAGTTCCCGGCGCTCCAGTTCCGCAACGACGCGCGCGATGCCCTGCAGCAACAATCGCAGGGCAGGCGGCAGGTCGTCCCAGTCCATCGCATCGAGCGTGTTCTTGACGCCCAGACCCAGTTCCGTGTCGCCCTCGACACGGATGCGTCGCTGAAAAAAGAGCGTGTCCGGATCGACCCGGCGGATCGCGAGCAGCAGGAAATCGTCACCGTCGCCGCTGATACGAACGTCTTCTTCGACGTCCCTGTCCACCGGGGTCAGCCGGTCACCGGCCAGCTTGATGGTCCAGTCCAGCTTGAGATCGTGCACCACGATCCGGATGATCGCACCCTGCAGGAACTCCAACTCCCCGTGCCGGAGCGGTGTGCCCAAAGCGTGATTCAGCGCGATTGAAAGCGCCGGCTTTTGTAGCGAGTAGGGTACCCAGCGCCCGGGTAACCCAACCAGGGCCCTCACGGCCGGTCGGATCACTCCAGGGAGGTGCAAGCGGGGTTGCATGTCGGTATCGGCTCGTTCACTCCAGGAAGAACCCAAGAGTCTATCGATGTTTTCTCCAGCTACATTGACCCGAGTCAATGTGCAGCCAAAGGCCGTCCCTAGAATGAGACCCCAGCCCAGAACAGGGATTCGGCATGGAACTGGTTTGCCCGGCGGGTAATTTGCCGTCTTTGAAAGCTGCCGTCGACAATGGCGCGGACGCGGTATACACGGGGTTCCAGGACGATACCAACGCCCGCCACTTCAATGGCCTGAATTTCACCCAGCGGACCATTGAGAAAGCGGTGGGCTACATCCGGGACCATGGCCGCCGTTTGTTCGTTGCGATCAATACCTTTCCTCAACCCTCGGGTCTTGCCCGCTGGCAGGCTGCGGTTGACCGTGCTGCCGAACTGGGCGTCGATGCGGTCATCCTGTCCGACATCGGTGTGCTGGATTACGCGCGAGAGCGCTGGCCGGGGCTGAATCTGCATCTTTCCGTCCAGGCCTCGGTCACGACCGCGCCGGCCATTCGCTTTTACGTCGAAAATTTCGGTATCAGCCGCGTGGTCCTGCCGCGGGTTCTGTCGCTGCGTCAACTTCGGCAGGTGATCGAGGACTCTCCGATCCCGGTGGAAGCCTTTGGGTTCGGCAGCTTGTGCGTGATGGTGGAGGGCCGCTGCCTGTTGTCCAGTTACGCCACCGGCCGGTCCCCGAACACCTATGGCGCCTGTTCGCCTGCCTCGCACGTGCGTTGGGAGGAAACCGCCGAGGGAACCCAGACCCGGCTAAACGGTGTACTGATCGACTGTTACGGCCCTGAAGAAAAGGGCGGCTACCCGACCTTGTGCAAGGGCCGGTTCCAGGTGGGCGAGCACACTTTCTATGCACTGGAAGAGCCGACCAGCCTGAACACGCTGCCGATCATTCCGCGCCTGCAGAAAATGGGTGTGGCCGCCATCAAGGTGGAAGGCCGTCAGCGCAGCCCCGCTTACGTTGCGCGCGTCACGGCTGTGATGCGGGCGGCGATTGACCGTTGCCTGGCCGACCCGGAAAACTATCAGCCGGAAAGCGCCTGGATGGACCAGCTGGGCAGCGTGTCCGAGGGGGTGCAGACCACCCTGGGCGCTTACCACCGGCCGTGGCAGTAGGGTAGCTGGTCATGCGGCTTTCTGTCGGTCCAATCAGCTACTACTGGGAGCGCAACCGGGTTCTGGATTTCTACGAGCAACTCGCATCCAGCCCGGTGGACATCGTCTACCTGGGCGAGGTGATCTGTGCCAAGCGAAGGCTGATCAGGCTGGACGACTGGCTGGAAATTGGCGAGCGACTCGAACAGGCGGGCAAGGAAGTGGTCCTGTCGACGTTGACATTACTGGAGGCGGCTTCCGATGTAGCCGCATTAAAGAAAGCCTGTCTCAACGGGCGATTCACCGTGGAGGCCAATGACATCAGTGCGGTCCAGTTCCTGGCGGCGGAGGGCCTAGAATTCGTCACCGGACCCAGTGTCAATATCTACAACCAGAGGACCCTGGGTTTGTTGGCTGGCAAGGGCCTGAGGCGCTGGGTATTGCCGGTGGAACTGGGCCTGGAGGCATTGCGCGACCTGCAGTCAACGCGGCCTGACGGCGTTGAAACCGAGGTTTTCGCCCTGGGGCGTTTACCCCTGGCCTACTCCGCGCGTTGCTACACAGCGCGCTCGCTCAACCTGCCCAAGGACGACTGCCAGTTCCGTTGCATCGATTATCCGGACGGCCGCCTGCTGAAGACCCGGGAGGGGGAGGAATTCCTGGTGTTGAACGGCGTGCAGACACAGTCCGCCAGGACGCACGAGGCGTTGTCCCGGGTGGCTGACCTGCGGGCCATGGGCGTGGATGTCCTGCGAGTCAGCCCGCAAGCCGAGAACACCTTCAGTATCATCGGGCTGTTCGACCGGGTCTTGCACGGATCCGACCCCGAGCCGCTCATGCCTGGATTGGCACAACTGCTGCCCACCGGGGTCTGTAACGGCTACCTGGCGGGTGAGGCGGGAATGCAGCATGAAGTTCGATAAGCTCATCGAACACCATCGCCGGCAAGTCGCGCGACGGGCCTGGACTAATCTGCGCGAGTTCACCGATACCCTGCACGGGCAAGGTGATCTGAAAAATGTGCCACACGAGGTATCGCCCGCCTTCGAGGTCACCTGCCTGTGCCATCAGGCGCTGATCAACGACGGGCCGGCACTCTTGTTCGAAAACCCTGCCGGACATTCCATGCCGGTGGTGGGCAATCTATTCGGCAGCCAGCGCCGCATACTCGCCGCGCTTGAACTGGATGACGCCGACGGGTTGCGAGACATGGGCCAGAGGCTGGCGTTCCTTAGCCATCCTCAACTTCCCGGGCAGGGCGATTCCCTGCTGGAGGCAATGCCGGATTTCGCGCCGCTGATGTACGTCAATCCGGTGGAAAAAGCTACGGCACCCTGGCAGGAATGCGTCACCGAAGGTAAGGATATCGACCTGTCGGCCTTGCCGGTCAGTACCTGCTGGCCCGGCGATGCGGGCCCCCTGATTACCTGGGGCATGGTGATCACGCGGA
>JAHEFS010000198.1 GCA_024640045.1 Chromatiales bacterium
AACCCGGCGCCACCGGTCACTACTATCACGTCATCAACCTCTCTTTCGTCCCGCCCCGGGTTAACACTCTAGCCCGGCGTAGCCGCGCAAGGCGCCGCCAGTCTCAGTTCCTGCCTTGACCTTGCCTGTTTCCATCAATGATATCCCATCAAGCCTGTCTGACTGAATCCGGGAAAGCAGAAGACCGTCCGCCTTGCCTATCCGCCGCAAATTTCCCGGTAAATCGGGATATACCGCTCGGCCATTATTCCCGAGGAAAACTCGATGCTGCGCTTCTTGCCTGCCCGGCCCATGGCAAGTCGCAAGTCCGCGGACTCGACCAGTTCCAGGATGGCCTTGCCCAAGCGGGCCGGATCCGACGCGGGCACCAGTATCCCGGTTTCCCCATTCACCACGACCTCCGGGATTCCCCCCACGTCAGTGGCCACGACAGGCAGGGCATGGTCCATCACGTCCAGCAAGACGGAACCCAGTCCCTCTTTCAAGGAGGGGAACGCGAACAGGTCAAAGGCCTCAAGGTAATCCCCAACTCTTTCCTGGAAACCCTCGAAATGTACATTCTCAAGGCCGGCCGCCTGGGAGCGAAACTGCTCCTCGTCCTTGCCCGAGCCGACAAAAACGAAATGGATACCCGGGTGGCTCTGGGCAACTTCACTGGCGACCCTGATCAGGTCGCCTTGCCCCTTGTGCAAATGATCCAGCGCTCCCACATTGCCTACCACGAATTCGGCAGCCCATTTCTCACGCAACCGGGCAGCCGCCGAGGCATCTGTGGGCAGAGGGTCGAAGGCCGAATGCACCAGGGGCATGGACTGTGGATCCAGCGACAAGTTATCGGCCATGGAACGGGCCACTGCCCGGGAAATTGCCACCAACCTGGCGGCGCCTGCATAGGCGCGACGGGTCAACCAGCCTGTCCCCAATGGATTGGGGACTCGACGAGTCACCAGGTAGGGAGTTCCGGACAGGAGTTTTCTCAGGTACGCCGGGTAGACCGCCCTGCCCTGGTGCACGTGAACCAACCCAGGTCGACCAATCTTGGCCGCCGCCGATAGCAGGCCCGAACAATAGCGAATCTCCAGACCGGGAACCCCGGCCAGGCGCTGACCAAGCACAGCGCCCTGCCTGAGCACCAGCCGTTGGGGCCAGCCCCGGGTAGCGAGCTCGCGTATCAGCAGCTCTGTTTGTCTCTCGCCGCCGCGGAAGCCCCGGTCAAGATTGATATGGCACACCAGCGGATTGAGGACACCAGGTCTGCCATCACTGTCGTTCACTCAGGATTGCCCCGCTGCTCACGCTCCAGGGCGCGATCGGCGTGTACCTTCATGTACTTGTAAAACGTGCCATTGGAATTTGATACCGCAATCACCAGGCCGCGCCATCCGTCCAGAAAACCCAGTCGTAACACGTAGGTACGAAAGAACGCCCACATGGTCTTGCCCAGGATCAGCGGCGCCGGGTAACTGCGGCGGGCCTCCGCCCTGCGTAACTCGCTGTAGCGATCGATCTTTACCAGGAACTGGCTGATCTCCGTTACGGCCGCGTGGTTCATCGGCCCCCGAAGACGACGTATTGAACTGCCCGGGGTCAGGGAAATTATTTCGTGAACCTGGACCTCGGTAAAACAGTGCAGTCCACGGTGATACAGCCTGACCAGCCAGTCGCTACCCCACCCGGAATGGCGCACCCGGCGTCCCTTGAAGAAATTATGCCGATCTACCGAATAAGCCACATTCAGATCCGACAGGTCGGCCGAATCCAGGCTGCGCAATAATTCATCACTCACTGCCTCGTCAGCATCCAGTGAGAAGACCCAATCGGTCTCCGCCAGGCTGGCAGCGTGATTCTTGGTGGGGCCGAAACCGATAAAACCACCCTGGACAAGATGCACGTTGTCGTAGGTATGGCATAACTGGACTGTCTGGTCCGTCGAGCCGTTTTCGTATACCACCACCCTGGGAAAAGCCGCCAGGCTATCCAGGGTCGACTCAATAGTCGCCTCGGCATTGTGGGCAATGATGACCGGTGTAATGTCGCTTAACGCCATGAGCTTGGGCTCGCTTGGTGTTTGTCGAATTTATAGACCTGAATTCAGGCCGCGCTCTTTCCAGTCAGGGTATACGAAGCACCACAATATGGACACTTGGCTTCACCGGTCTTTTCGATGGGCAGAAAAACACGCGGGTGGGAATTCCATAGGCTCATCCCCTGCATCGGACAGGCCAGCGGCAAATCCGCCTCCCCGACTTCGTAATGGTTCCTGGTGTTGGCTTGAACTGATTCCCTCTCTGGCGTTCCGTGATGAGCCATGTTTTTCCTCGTTGAATAGTATCTGAAGTGATGCTGGGCAATTATAAGTCAGTCCCGCATACAGCGGCTATGCCGGGACCATCAGACGCCGCCAGCAATCCCTGACCAATTCCCTCTCGGGACCAAACATCGAAACATCAACGACACCCTTTTTCCCCGCCAGGCTGGCCTCGTGCAGGGCGCCGCGGAACGCGAGGTAGGCGGATTTCAAACCCACGGCATCGGCCTCACCGATTACGCCTGCTTCCACCAGGCCCTCGAGCTGCCGGATATTATCCGAATACGTCAGCAACTGGGGATGACGCCGGGCGTGGGCAAGCACCAGGTATTGCACCAGGAATTCAATATCGGCGACTCCCCCGGCATCCTGCTTAAGGTCAAACAGCGACTCGCCCCCAACAGAGAGTTCGGTACGCATGCGCTCGCGCATTTCCGTGACTTCCTTGCACAGGTGCTCACGCCGGACATGCTCGGTAAGCACCAGGCGCCGCACCCGTTCAAACTCCTCGCGCACCGCCTCGCTTCCCGCCACGGCCCGGGATCGCAGCAAGGCCTGGTGCTCCCAGGTCCAGGCCTCCTGGACCTGGTAGCGCTCAAATGCCTTGAGGCTGCCAACCATCAAGCCCGCATTGCCGCTGGGCCTTAGGCGCATATCCACCTCGTAAAGCACGCCGGAGGCAGTGGGCATGCTTATCAGGTTCACCAATCGCGTGGCCAGCCGCGCGAAAAATACGTCATTGGCAATACTGCGCTCACCGTCAGTCAGCTGGGATTCACCACCGGAGTCATGAAGAAACACCAGGTCCAGGTCCGAGCCGTAACCCAGCTCGAGCCCGCCGAGTTTGCCGTAGGCGGCGATGGCAAAGCCTGCCGTCCGGGTCTCGCCATCTTCCACGAAGGTAGGCTGCCCATAACGGGCGCACATCTGTTTCCACGCCTGGGACAGCGTCCGATCCAGGATTAGCTCGGCAAGATCAGTCAGCCGGTCGCTGATCTTCATCAGTGGCAAGACGCCACTCATGTCGGCCAGTGCGATGCGAAACACCGCGGCCCGCTGGAATTTACGCAGGGCTTCGGCATTGGCCTCCTCATCATCCTCATCCAGTCTCAAGAAGCGCTGGGCCAGGTCCGCACGCATCTGTTCACGATCGGGCGGTGTTTCGAAAATCCTGGGATCCAGTAATTCATCCAGCA
>JAHEFS010000199.1 GCA_024640045.1 Chromatiales bacterium
GCGGGCCCTGACAGACTCCATCCAGGAAGGAGTCGAGGCCCGTTTGGCCCAACCGGTGATCCCACGTTTCCGTTACCTGGCTGGTTTATTCCTGCAGATTCCTTATGGCCGGGCAACCGGAATCAAGCGTGAGGGATTGAATTACTATCCGGATGCGCCCTACAACCTGGCGGTCGCTGCTGCCGGTCCGCGCGCGAGTTTACGGGTATCACTGGCAACGTTGCCTTTGGCCGCATTTCTTCTGGCTGCGGGAATGTTGATTGACTCTTCCGCCGCACTCAACCTGGGCCGCCTGTTGCTGGGCCTGGGCCTGGTCAGCGGCCTGGATTTCCTGCTGGCGGATCCCGGAAAGTATCGTGAATTCAGGCGCCGCGAACGGCGGGCAAGCGAAACGGCCGCCACCCTGCCCGCAGGCGACAGTTGGCTTGCAACGGTTGCAGAAGTAAAGCAACGGATCGTTCAGCGCAGCATGCAGGAAGCCTTGCACCCGCGCCTGGGGTTGGTGCGGGCGCCGTGGCAGTTCCGCAACTGCGGAATGGGCGGGCGCCACACCGAAAAGGAATACCCTGAATCCAACATCAGTATGCAGGAAGCCATGTTTCTGATCCTCGGCGCCGAGGATTCGCAGGAGGCGCAGGAGATGACCGTGCGCCTGCAGAACCGGCTCAAGGAGATACTGGAAAAAGCGGAAGGCTGCAGGGTCATGGGCATTGGTTTGGAAGGGGGGCTTGCGCCTTACGTGGACCGGGGCGCATACGAACTGCCTGAATTGCGCCTGTGGGCCATGATGAAGCAGGCGATCAGGGAATGCGGCTACCGCCCCGGGCTTGACGTCGCGATCGCGCTGGACCCGGCATTGACCGAACTGGAAACCGCCTATCGTGATGAATTCGACATCCCTGACAGCATCGGCATGTACCTGTTCTGGCGCGATCATTCCAAGAAAGTGATGGACCGGGAGGCCGTCCTGGGGGTTTACGAAAAGGCGATACGGGAGTACGACATTCCGATTCTGTCCATCGAAGACGGCTTTTCCGAGCACGATGTCGAGGGTTGGCAACTGCTGTTATCCAGGCTTGGCGACCGGCTCCTGATCATTGGCGATGACCTGGTGACGACCAACGACCGCACCATCGAGACGGCGGCAAAAAACGGCCTGATCAACACGGTGCTGGTCAAGGCCAACCAGATCGGCACATTGTCCGAGACCCTGCTGGCGGTCCTGGTAGCCATCGGCAAGGGGCAGGAACTGGTGGTGTCGCACCGCTCGAAGAGCCCGAACGACGACATGGAGGCGCATATCGCGCTCGCCACCAACGCCCTGGGCCTGAAATGCGGCGGCGGCGCAAACACCGAGAGGCTGATCAAGTACCAGGCCGTGACGACGCAAATGGAACGTGTGCTGGAGGCCGCGGTCGGGGAGCCGGACCTGCCGGACTTCGCCCATGTCGAGCGCCTCAGGGCAAGGGAAGAGCCGACCAATGCCGGAATCCCCACCGTTGGCGTCGACGTTCACATGGCGACACCCGGCGGGAAGCCGGGCAGCCTGGTGCGAATGACGTTCCACGGGGCCACGCCGCTGGGGACATCGTCCGGCTCGGCTGAGGCCGTTCACCTGGTGGACCATGCATTCGAGCGAGCCGAATACCTTGAAGCCGTGGAACGGCACCACGGACTGCTGCGAGAAACAGAGCCGGGTGTGTTTTGCTTCAGAAACGAAGTCACCCGCGCCACGGTGGAAGCAACGGGGGACGATGTGCTGATCGAATTATTCCGGCGCGCAGGCCGCTATGGCGGGAAAGGGTGCCTGTACGCGGTCGATAACGTCCATGAATATGCCGCCCCGTACTTCATCAACAGGGACGTGGCCCGGTGGAGCCTGCTCGATATAGACCGGGCCCTGCTCAGCCTGGAGCTGACGACGGCGCAACGGCGCGGCAAGTTGCCGCCCGGCGCCCAGGCTGAGAATCGAATTCACGTGATGCAGAGAAAACAGAACGTCGGCATGAACGCAATCCTGTCGATCTCGCTGGCCCTGGCACGCGGCGTGGCGCACGTTCGCGGACAGGACCTGTACGAATTCCTGCGCGAAGAAATGCTGGTCATCATTGAACGCCTGGCCGCCGTGCACGGAGTCACCATCCACGGCAGCCGTTTCCCGGATTATGTCGATGCTTTACGCGAGGTGAACATGCAGCTCGAGAAGGATAAAAAACCGCTTCATGAAGCCCTTCGTGAAGTCACCGGCATTTATGCGGAAAACGGAGATCACGCGGCCACACCGGCGCCGGCTCTGGATCCTGAAAACAAGGCAAAATCATCTTTCGATCCGGCGGAAAGTGAGCAGTTGGAGGCGCTCAACCGGGCCCTGATTTCAGCTTACGGCCCCGATGGAACCGACGAGGCGCACCAGCTGGCTTTGCGGCAATACCTTCAAACCATGCGTTTCCTTCACCGCCGTTACCGGATGTTTGAAATTGCCAACCACCGCATCTTCAAATGCGGCGACACCCTGGTCGTGCCCTACGATGCGCACGGACGATTGGCGATCCATGAAATCAAACCGGAGGCGAGCCGGATCATCGTTCAGTCGCGGTTGCCGATGGGCAAACTGATTACCGACGATTTGATCGCAGATCTCAGCGGCTGCCGCGGAGAAGTGGTGGATCTCGAGAGAGAGATTTACCACCTGGAAGTAGACGACACACCGGCGATACAGGTATCACGCTTGCGTGACCTGGCAAGGCTGCTGAGACGACTCAATACTTGCGGCAGCCGCCACGAAGCCGTTTATTTGTTGCGCTTTCTCGTGGCTCGTCTGTGCAGCGCCTCGTATCGCGGGGTTGCCGGGGCGAAAAATCTCAAGCCGGAAATCGTTCGCGTGCGCAATGAGCTGGTCGAGTTCATGAACGGCCCCTTCGCCCAGCGTCTCAGGCTGCCAACCCGAATCCTGGTTCGCAGCATATCGGGCCTGGTATCCCGGCCCAAGCTGATCGACGAAGTGTGGCAGGACACGATCGACCTGTCCGAGGTGCATGCACGCGGCAGCGCGATTGCCAACGAGATTCGCCGCAGCACGCATCACGCCATGGGTAAGCAGACGCTGACGCTGGCGCGTGCTTACCAGCAATGGCTGCAGACCGGCGCAGCTGAGTTTCCGGACCCCGATCGCGAAACGCCCACGGATGTCGATCGGGCGGCGCGCAACAACCCGGTGGTGCTTGAGCTGGTTGCGCGCATCGTGAACGACCTCGAGCAGTTGCTGGGCACATCGCAAATGGCCACCCGGATGCGGGAGTGGCGCGATACCTATGCGCGCGAGCTGACCCTCTGTGAATCGGGCAACACGCTGCAGGAAGAGCTGGATTCGCTGGTGACCAACGGCGTTGGCGCCGGCAACCGGTGGGTTGTGCAGCATCGTTTACGCAGCCTGGCGAATAAGGCCCATGGCGGAGCCTGGGCCGCGGAGGCACGCGATTCCTTCAGGGACAGCCTA
>JAHEFS010000079.1 GCA_024640045.1 Chromatiales bacterium
CCCCGGAGCGGTTGGACAAAACGAGGCTGGCCTGTTCGAGTGTGTAATCGGCCACTTGCAGGCCGGCCAGTTCGGCCTCCAGTCGTGCATTCGGCCGGCCGGGTCCGGCGTCACCACGAAGCGAAAGAGACTCTACCTGTCCGGTGGCCTGTCGTAACTGGTGGATCTGAAGGTCCAGTTCTGCCCAAGGCGGGACACCACCGCCGTGTGAAAGAGTGCCACTGCCTTCCAGTTCTGCGCCCACCAGCTCGGCCAGCAGGCCAGGCCTGGCAGCTTCGACGGTGAACTGCATCCCGGCTGGGCTGGCCATCCTGCCATCGAGTTCGAGTGCGGTACCTGGAGCCTTGAGCGAGACGGCGCTGAATTCCGGTAGACCCGAACGGAAAAGTATTTTGCCCGAGCCTTTCAGTGGTTGGCCGTCGTACGTGCCATCCAGTTGGCGTACCTCCACCCGGAAGGTTTCCGCCGCCGGCGTTCCCTCCAGGCTCAGGCTCGCATTGAGGACCGCCGGCCATTGCGGCCATAGCTGCGCCAATTCGATTTGGCGGGTATCCAGGTCAGCCTGCCAGTTCAGGTTCTCCTGCCAGTTCATGGACAAGGTGCCGGTGATCGCGCCGCCGAGCATTTCGGCTCGTTCCACGTCGAACCTGGCCTGGTTCAGGTCACCTCCTCCTGCCAGCCATACCTTGCCGGGAGGGTAATCGCCTGACTGCAGCTCAATTTGCCCCTCGATCTGCCAGTCGTCAGGCTTGCCGTGCACCTTCACGTGCCCCGAGCGACTGCCAAGTCCGGGAGCCTGGTTTTCGAGGGGCCAATGAACCTCGCTCCAGGTCAGTTCGCCCTGAACCGTACTGACATCCGTTCGCCAACTCAGGTTGCCAGCCAAAGTTGCCGGTTTGCCGGTGATCTCCAGAAGCAGGTCGTGGGCTTCCAGGACGCCAGGACGCCAGGACAAGGCAAGACCCCCTTTCACAGGAAAATCTTCAGGCCAGTCTGCTACCCAGGGTTGCGGTTCCAGACGAAAGATGTTCGTGGCGAGATCGATTTCGAGCTCGGGCTGCCACTGAACGCTGCCGGACAAGCCCAGGTCCAGGAATTCGGACTCAAGTTGGGCCCGATCGAGTTTTAATCCGATTCCGTCTCCTGACCCTTCAAATTCGATCTGAACGGGCGGTAAAGCTGCCACGATGGCTGTGCCCGTGCCGTCGAATTCGTAGTGTTTGGTGTCCCCCTCAGCCTGCAGGTTAACGGATTTGAGATGGACAGCTTCTGTAGATGAGGTGGGCAGTGCGAGCTCGCTGCCCACCAGAGTCATTTCCCAAGCCGGCGCCACCAACCAGTCACGTACGTCGATCAGGGCATTCAGCTGTCCAGGTCTGTCCGACAGGCGTAATTTGCTCAGGCTGCCGTCGCCGCTGGCTTGTAAGTCTATTTGGGTGGATTCCAGTCCGATCGTTTCTGTCCATGAATCGGGCAGTTTGAACTGGCTTTCGAGTCGGTGGTGAAATGGTTCCCGGAGCGTGACTTCGCCGGCCAGGTCCGCAGCCAGGCTGGCGCCCCTGGCGCTGAGACGGGGAATGGTCAGTTGTTCGCCGATAATGGCTGAAAATTCGAGTTGTAGCGGTTCGAGCATGGATGCGCCGGAGGAATCCAGGATGACGAGTTCCTGCACTCGAGCATGACTCAGCAGCACTTCAAGCGGTAACGCGGTGGCCTCCTTGGCCAGTACCTCTGCATCCTGCTCATCGGGCGGCTCGAGGATGTCGAACTGGAGTGTCGCGATCTCGAGGGATGGAATCACCAACCGGAGTGGTGCCCATTCCAGTTCGAGTGACAAACTGGCCCGGTCGGACTGAACCCTCAGCCCGGGCGCCTCAAGACGGAACTGTTCCAGGGTAAATCCATCGGCCAAAGTGCCGTGTAGCGCACCCAGGCTCAGTTGGCCTCCCGATGCCTGCTCGATCTTGGACCAGGCCCAGCGGGCTCCGGCCTGTGAATAAAACAAGGTCAAGCTTGCTGCGGCGACCAGACCGCCAATGACCAGCAGCAGAACAAGTGTCCAGCGGAGGGCGGGCCGGATGATCATAGCAATGGCGTCCCAAGGGTCAGGTAGAACTGCCAGGGATTGCCCTCGATATTCTCAGCCCGGCCAAAGTCAATCCGGACGGATCCGATCAGGGAATACCAACGCAGACCAGCGCCCCAGCCTTGCTTCAGTTTCGCGTCGCTCCAGTTGTTGAAGGCGTTGCCCACATCGTAGAAAGCTGCCACCGACCAGTTCTGAAGGACCTGGTATTCCAGTTCTGCGCTGGCCACCAGGATATGGTTGGAGCCGATGCCGTTGTTGCTGAGGCCATTGAAATCGTAGCCGCGGATACTTTGCCCACCGCCCGCCTTGAAGCGGTAACGATACGGCAGTGTGGTGACAGAAATACGGTCGAGGTCTTCCAGTCCCAGTTCGACGTCTTCGAGCGTGGCGTCCGTGTAGCCGATCTCGCCGCGCAGCAGCAGTTTCCAACGCTCGCCCAGCATGTGGTTCCATCTCGAAGACAGGTAGACCTGGCTGAAGTCCTTTTCCGATCCCCAGGCCTCGTTGGCGGTAAACCACCAGGCGCGTTCGTGGTGCCCCGTGGTGGCAAAGCCTGACCCGCGGATCACGGGCCAATCCCACTCCATGCCAACGGCAATGCTTCGGGTGGTTTGTCCTAGAAAATCGTCGAGCAGACTCCGGGCCGGGTCTGGCGGTGGACTGGAGATTCCTTGTCCGAGGTTGTCTTTTTCGCGCAGCAAGTCGATGAAAATGGTTTCTGCAATTTGCTTGCGGCTCCAAGGATTGTTTCTCAACCGCAGGCGTCCGATTTTGAACTGAATGTCAGTGACCTGTCCGGAGGCCAGTTGCAAAACTTCCTCGCCATCATCGTTTTGAAAGGCCAACTCCTGATTCTCTCGGCGGACCACCGAGTTGGCCATCCAGAATTGCTGGGTCGACTCCTTGCGTGGCAGGCGGTAGTCGCCTGAAAGCAGTACTTCAGAATCCTGTTGCCGCCAGCCCAGGCCGATACCCAGAGAGTCTCCACGGTCTGAAAGTAAGTGGCGGGTCCAGTTGTACTGGGTGCGGAACCGGGTGTCAGTACCATAGCCGATCGAACCCTGGTGTGTATTGCGGCTGCGTTTTTCGACCTTGACGAGAAAGTCTACGACCGTTGCCGCGGTACCCGGACGGCGTTGTTCGATCACCTCGATGTCGCCGAAATAACCAGTACGCCAGAGGTCCAGGCGTAATTGCTCCACCAGTTCGAGCCGGTAGGGGTCGCCAGGTGCAAATCGCGCAACAGGTGCCAGGACGTGCGGCTGAACCAGGTCCTGTTGATACTGAATGACGCCCATTACGGCGCGATCACCTGTATCCAGTCGCAGTTCCAGATCAGCCTGATGACGATCCAGATCCAGGGCAATCATCTGCACAGCGAATGCCGCCTGGAAATACCCCGCCGCCTGGGCAATATCGAGGGCAGACTGCTTCTGCGCTTCCCAGATGGTTTGATCCAGCTGGACACCCGTTTGCAGCGGCCATGCTTGCAGCCAAGCCTGGAAATTGTCGTCCTGGCTACCCGGCCCTTCCACCGTCACTGCGGCAACGCCCACCCTGATGGGCTGGCCCGGGTCTATTTTGATTTTGAGTTCCCAGCGTTCGGCGGCGCGTTCCAGATTTGCTGAAATCGTGGGGGTGTAGTAGCCCCATGGCCGCAATGCCTGGGCAGCGTTGGATCTGGCCCGTTCGACATACCTGTCCCTGCCGCGCTGGGAGGTGAGAACCACACCAAACAGCGACGATGAAAAAACATGATCCTTAACGTTGGCCGAAAGCGTTTCATTGACCCCTTCCACGCTGATGGAAATATCTTCCGCCCAGGCGGGCTGAGCGCATGTGAAAACCACAGCCAGCCAACAGGCATATGCCCGCAGGTGGTGGAGCAATTGGACTTGTCGGTTCAGTCGCACAGGCGGCAGGTTCCGGAATCGACAAACGCGGCGTGAAAGGGAGGGACCATAGGTCTATTATCTTAGATGTGGCGGCGCCATGGGAGTGTCTGAGGAGTTAGAGAGTGGAATCTTGCCGGGGTTCAATGGCATGATTATTCCATCCCGGTTTCAGTGAGAGCAGCATGGCAGGTGGTTGGGCGAAAGACGACGCAGTGCAGGAGCAGATAGACGCCAGCGTGGAGGACGCGGTGGAGCGTGCGCGCAGCCGTTTGCCCAAAGGTGAAAGCCTGCGCCATTGCGCCGAGTGCGGTGAACTTATTCCGAAAGCGCGACGGGCGGCCGTGCCGGGCGTGCGGTTCTGTATTGACTGCCAGGCCAGCCATGATGACAAGGCGGCGGCCAGCAGTTACAACCGCCGTGGCAGCAAGGACAGCCAGCTGCGATGAGCGGGGAAACACGAATTCGCGGCGGACTACCACTGGCGCTGACGGCCTTGCTGGCATCGATGATGTTTGGCGGTGCGGCAGTCGCTGTCGAAGAAGCGTCCTACGAGGTCGTGCTCAGCGAGAAGCCATTCCAGATCCGGGAATATGCGGCGCAAATCGTTGCTGAGACGCGGGTATCCGGTGAGATGGATAAAGCCGGGAATGCCGCCTTCAGGCCCCTGTTCAAATACATCTCGGGTGATAATGAATCGGCCGAGGAAATCGCCATGACCGCACCCGTTACTCAGCGCGAAGGTGAGAAAATCGCCATGACTGCGCCGGTCACACAGACGGCGGTCGACGAGGAATGGCGGGTCAGCTTCATGATGCCCGCTTCGTTTACGTTGGAAACCATCCCTCGGCCAACGGATCCGGCCGTGCAGATCAGGGCCATCCCCGCCCAGCGCATGGCGGTCATTCAATACTCGGGCACCTGGAGTCCCAAGCGTTACCGTGAACACCTGTTGGAGCTGCAGAAATGGCTTGAACAGAAGCAGGTACAGGCCACCGGCGAGCCGGTGTGGGCGCGCTATAACGCACCGTTTGTGCCCTGGTTCATGCGTCGGAATGAAATCATGATTCCAGTCGCTGGTGGTTGATTCCGGCAGAAGAAGCAGTTTCGACCCATTCGGAGTGGTCTTGCCAGTGTCTGCCTCGCAGCCTCCTGAAAGCTCCTGAGCGCAAGGACCGGTGGTTTCAGCCAGACAAGGAAAGGCCCGCTTGCGCGGGCCTTCACTCACTTTATTGGGCCTGGTGTGATCTCAGTGGCGCCAATGTAGCGCTTCGGCCTTACGCTCCATCGCTCTGGCAGCGCCGGCGCTCCAGGCGTCCCCTCCCTCACGTTCGAAGAACAGGGCTTGACGCTCGACCTGGTCCGGGGCCAGCTGGTTCATGGTGGCGGCCTCGTACAGCCGTCCGTTGATCATCGTGTGGCTCACATACTCCGACCGGTAGATATCGTCCAGGGGGTCTCCATCGATGACCACGATGTCGGCGAGTTTGCCAGGCTCCAGGGAACCGACCTCGTGGTCCATGCCAAGGCTGGCAGCCGGGTCCAGCGTGGCGCCACGAAGAGCCTCCCAAGGCGTGAAACCACCCTGGGCCATGGACCAGATTTCCCAGTGTGCGCCGAGTCCTTCACGTTGGCCGTGCGCACCGATGTTGACGCGCACGCCTGCATCGCGCAACGCCTTGGCATTACGGGCCACCGCAATATGGTTGTACTCCGAATCAGGCGCCTTGGAGCGGCGAATCGAGGCCGGGTAAATGAAGGCCTTGGGGCTGTATCGCATCAGCCGCGGGTTTTCCCAAACGTTGGTGCGATCGTACCAGTAGGTTTCACCCGACAGACCACCGTAGGCGACATTGAAAGTCGGAGTGTAAGCGGTGCTCGCTTGCGACCAGAGTTGGCGGACATCGGTATAGACGTTCTGAACCGGTACGGAGTGCTCGATGGTGGTGTGTCCGTCCACGATCATGCTCATGTTGTGCTGAAACCGCATGCCGCCCTCGGGCACCACCATCATCCCGAGTTCGGACGCGGCTTCGATGACCTGTTGACGTTGCTCGCGGCGTGGCTGGTTGTAACTCTTGACCGAAATGCCGCCAATGTCTTTCAGACGTCTTACATGAAACAGGGCGTCATCCAGACTGTCGATCTCGGCCCGGTAGCCAGGTGCATAGGCACCGTACAGAATGGTGCCGGTGCCATAAACGCGCGGGGCCAGCAGTTGTCCGGTCCGCTGCATTTCAGCAGCGGCAAAAAACTCACTGCTGTCGTTGGACGGGTCATGGATCGTGGTCACGCCAAAAGACAGGTTCGACAGCTGTGACCAGATTTGCTCTGGCGTGATTTCATCGCTGCCCATGCCGCCATGCGCGTGGGCATCGACCAGCCCGGGCAATACGGTCTTACCGCTGACGTCCAGGGTGAAGGTGCCGCGCGGAATCTCGACTTCATCACGCGCCCCCACGGCGGTGATCCGATTGTTTTCGACCAGCACCACGCCGTCCTCGATGATTTCCTGCTCCTGGTCAGCGTTGCGCATGGTGATCACCCGGCCCCCGACCAGCGCGATACGGCCTTCTGGCTGATCGCTTTTTCGGGTAAATGCCAGGTCGAGTCCGGATTCCTCGGGTTCCGGCAGTGTTTCGGGCGCGCCGTCCAGGAAGGCGAAGGCCTGGTTCAGATCGCGATGGTAGAGATGCCGTCCATGCGACCATTCGATGGCCTGGCTGTCAGCTGACCAGGTGAGAAATTCCCCGGTCCGGGCGGCGACCTGCGACACTTTGAAGTCCTTGGTCGAGCTGCCCAGGGTCACCTTTTTGCCGCTGCTGAAAAATGGCGCCACGTAGGTGCGGTAATTTTCACTGAAGGCCACCCAGTGACCATCGGGCGATACGAGGAACTGGGTGACCTTGGCGCCCTGCAGGTGCTCCCGCGGGTCTTTCCCTGAAAGGTTGACGCTGCGCAGCAGAGATTCCGTACCCAACTCGCCCGTGCTGACGGTGAAATAAATGCGCTGCCCATCTGCGCTGAAATGCGGTGCGTTGCCCGTCTCGGAAAATCGCCTCGGCGCAGTCTTGCCATCGGCCGGCACGTGGTAGAGGCCCGGGTTCATTGACCAGAGCGGTGAGAGCAGGTAGCCGCCTTCGAATTTGCGGAAGGCGATATTTTGGCCATCGGCTGAGAAGGCCGGCTCCGCATAATGGCCCGGTTGCGAAGTCAGTTCCGTGGTTTTACGGCCCGACAGGCTGGTCATGCGCACTGAGCCCAGGTCCTGGTCATTCCAGGTAGTGTAGAGCACTGAGTTTCCGTCTGGTGAAATGACTGGATAGAACTCGTAGTGTTCTTTCTGCTGCGTGAGTCGCCCTTGTTTGCCGGAAGCGAGGTCCTTGACCCAGATGTAACCCAGGGCCTGGAATACCACCTGTTTCCGATCAGGCGTGTAGCTGGCCCAGCGTATGGCCTGGGTCTGGAATTCGTCTGTGCCCATGGCGACCGGGAAGCGAAGCGCCGGTCGGATCTTCTTGGTGGCGGCTATATGCACCGGTATTTCGTCGACACTGCCGTCGTCGACCTTCACGCGGTGGAAGCGACCTCCGGTCCAGAAAACAATGGAACCGCCATCGGGCATCCAGGCGAAGGCCGGAGCGTTGCCTTCCGAACCGCTGGACTCCTGCAAGTCCCGCTCAAACCCGTCGAATACCCGTTTTTCCAGCCCAGACTCCAGGTCCTTGACCATGATCTGGGTGACCAGCCCCGGTCGCCGCTTGAGATAGGCGAGTGACTTGCCGTTCGGTGAGGGCGTGGGACGAATGGCACCGCCGGGTCCACTGACCACGGTGGTGGTTTCCCCCGTGGCGAGTTCCAGGCGCTGGATGGCAAAGACCGAACCCACGGAGTCCTTGTTGTACTGCCAGGTCACGCCAGGGGTGATATCGGCGCTGTAATAGACGTACTTTCCATCGGGGGAGAATGCGGGCTCCGACCGGTTTTTCTGGTCACGTGCCCCATTCGGGCGCTCGACCAGGTTGACGCCATTGCCGCCACCCTGATGAAACATCCAGATTTCCCCCGCAGCGATCGAACGGGTGGAATAGAAACCCTTGCGTCCGACCAGATATTGACCGTCGGGGCTCCAGGCCGGGTTGTGCACCAGGTGTTCGGGCTCATCTGTGATGGCGCGCGGGCCGCTGCCATCGGCATTCATGACCCAGAGATTGTCCCCGCCGGCGCGATCGCTGACAAACGCGATGTGCCGCCCGTCCGGGCTGAAGCGTGGCTGGTAGTTCCACTCGATTCCGTCGGTCAGGGCGGTGGCCTCACCGCCTTCGACCGGCGCTGAGTAGATGTCGCCCAACATGTCAAAAACAAACGTATTGCCGTTCGGGCTGACGGAAACATTCGACCAGGTCGTTTCCGTGGTGTCGATGGTGACTTCCTGGGTGTAGTGCTCGTCCGAACTGACCGACCATTTCTCCACCTCGGTGGAGTCGCTCGCTTCTTCGGCAAACAGGGTCAGCGGCAAGCTGAGAACGAGGGCAAGTAGTATGCGTACGGGCATTCGGGATTCCTGCAGATGAATTCGGGCCGGCTATGATAGCCCAAAGTCCGCCCCGGAAGAGGTCAGCAGGCGTGCGATCCTCACACGTTCAGCAACAGGTACTCCCGTTCCCAGGAACTGATCACCTTGTTGAAAAGCTCGAACTCATGACTCTTGACCGCGTGGTAGGCGCGCACGAAGCCGCTACCCAGCACTTCCTTGAGGTCATCATGCTCATCCAGCAGGCGCAAGGCTTCCTCTAGGTTTCTTGCCACCGTCAACGGTTCGGAATAGGCATCTCCCGCGTGGGGGGGGAGAGGATCGATCCCCTGCTTCATGCCCAGGTAGCCACATGCGAGCGATACCGCGATGGCCACGTAAGGGTTGCAGTCGGCGCCGGGAAAGCGATTTTCCACGCGGCGGGCCTGGGGACCACTGTCCGGGATCCGGATGCCCGTGGTCCGGTTCTCATAACCCCAGTGCATGTTGGTCGGGGCGGCAAAATCCGGCGATAGCCGGCGATACGAATTCACACTGGGCGCGAAAAAGGCAATAGCGCCCGGCGTGAAGTGTTGCAGCCCGCCGATAAAGTGCCGGAAGCGCGGGTGTTCCTCACCCGATTCCGTCGAGAAGATATTCAGGCCGGTTTTCTTGTCGATAATGCTCTGGTGGATATGCAGCGCGCTACCGGGCTCTCCTGCCATTGGCTTGGCCATGAAGGTAGCGAACACGCCGTTGCGCAGGGCGGTCTCGCGCATGGTGCGCTTGAAAACGAAAACCTGGTCGGCCAGGTTCAGAGCATCACCGTGCAGAAAGTTCACTTCCATCTGCGCCAACCCCGATTCATGGATCAGGGTGTCGAGATCGAGTTTCTGCGCTTCGCAGTGGTTGTACATCTCCTCCACGATGTGCTCGAACTCGTTGACCGCATCGATACTGTAGGATTGCCGGCCTGCTTCACGCCGACCGGACCGGCCCACCGGGGGCTGCAGTTCCAGGTCGGGGTCCGGGTTTTTCTGAACCAGGTAAAATTCGACCTCGGGTGCGACGATGGGCTGCCAGCCTTCGTTTTCGTACAGTTCCAGCACCTTGCGCAACACGCTGCGGGTGGCCAGCGGATGCAGACCGCCTTCACGCAGGTGGCAGTCGTGGATAATCTGGCCGGTGGGTTCCTCGGCCCAGGGTACCAATCGCATGGTATCGGGGTCCGGCTCCAGCATCATGTCGCTGTCAGTCGGCCCGATAAGTTCAGATTCTTCTTCGGTATAGTCACCTGTGACGGTAGAGACCAGGATGGCCTGGGGCAGACGACTGTCTTCCTTGATGAACTTGTCGGCCGGGATGAATTTTCCCCGGGCACTGCCGGTCATGTCGGGCACGACACACTCAACTTCGGTTATGCGGTTTTCCCGCAGCCACTCTCGGATCAGGTCTTCGGCCATGCAGCACCTTGCTGGGTCAGTCGGTCACGATGCATAGCATAACGGTTTGAAAGAAGCCTCGCGATGGCCCCGCGCAGGGAGCAGCTGCTGCGGCCAGATTTTCACTCGGAGCTGTTGCGATGCCCCATGCAACCTAACTCGCCCGAAAAGGTCCTAGAGCATGCCGATCCTGCCGCAGCAATGGGAAAATGCTAGAGTTGAAACATGAAAATGCGACCTTGGGGCGAAGCACAAGCCGAGATGAGGCGGGAGGTTCCGTGAGTCAGCTCGCCAGTCATGGCGCGGTTGCCGGCAGTCTGCGACTGCTGAGCTTCAATATTCACGCGGCGACGTCAACGGATCGTTATCACCACTACGTGACCCAGAGTTGGCGTCAACTCCTGCCGCACAGCCAGCGTTCGGAGAACCTGGATTCCATCGCCGGACTGGTCGGTGAGTACGACATGGTGGCCCTGCAGGAAGCGGACGCCGGCAGCCTTCGGTCCGGGTTCATCAACCAGTCCCGCTACATCGCTACACAGTCCGGCATGCCCTTCTGGTTTCACCAGGCGAACCGCAAACTGGGTGCCATGACCATCACCAGTAACGGATTCCTGTCGCGCTTTGAACCGGTGGAAGTGGAGCAGCACCGGTTGCCAGGCGCGATCCCTGGGCGCGGCGCCTTGCTGTTGCGCTACGGCGTACCCCATAGCCTGACGATCGTTGTCGTGCACCTGGCGCTCGGCCGACGCGCTCGTTCCCAGCAACTGCAGTACCTGGCCCGGCATCTCGAGCACGAACGTCACGTCATGGTGATGGGTGACTTCAACACGGAGGCTGCCAGCAAGGAAATCCAGCAATTTTGTTCACACTTGGAACTCGACGCCCCCACGGCGGGCTTGCCCAGTTATCCATCGTGGCAACCGCAACGGGCCATCGATCACATCCTGGTCAGCCGGCAACTGAACACGCGGGACGCCTACGTCGTCGATGTGCCCATGTCCGACCACTGCCCGGTGGCGCTCACGGTCGATTTGCCCACGGAATTGATGCTCACACCCACTGCCACCGCCGCCAAAGCCGGTCTTCAACCCCAGGTAGAGCAATCATACTGGCCTGCGGCCAGCTAGCCAGCTGCTTACACTGCTTCTTCTGAGGTTTCTTCCGCCGTTTTTTCCGGCTTGAATTCCGGCGGGACGGTTTTTGCATTGCCATCCCGAACGGAGCGGTAGGCCGGTGACAGGATTTCGATGCCCGCCTCGCGGAAACAGTCCTGGATGTTGGCGTGCAAGTCGGAATAAATTCGGGTTTTGCCGCTGGGAAGACACGTGGATGCATTGAGTTCGTAGGCGACGGAGTTGTCGTTCAACGCCGTTTGCAGTACGAAAGGTTCAGGCTCGGCTTCCAGCCGATCGGTGCGGCGCGCGGCCTCGACCAACAGTTCGTGCACCCTGGGCCAGGGGACGTCGTAGCCGATCGTTATCGTGGTATGCAACAGAACGCCGCCGGTACGCGCCTGTGCGCTGTAGTTGATGATGTGGTTGTTCATAACCATCGCATTCGGGATGGCAACCTCGACGTTTTTCGGCGTGCGGATACGAGTGACAAAGGCGTTGCGCTCGATCACATCGCCCTCGGTATCGGCAATTCTGACGCGATCGCCCATGCGAAAAGCGCGCGTGTAGGTAATCACAACACCGGCAACGAGGTGGGCAATTGCGGCGGTGGAGCCCAACGACAACAAGACGCCGAAGAAAATCGAAAGGCCCTGGAACGCGGGCGATTGCGCGCCGGGCAGGTATGGAAAGATGACCACCACGGTCAGCGCGATGATTGCCACCCGAATCAGGTTGAAACTGGTGCGTGCCCATTCGGGGTAAAAACCTGGCAGCCGGATACGTTCCCGGCGGATGCCTTCGAAAATCAGATGTCCGGTGCGTATCACGAACCGTGATACGAGCACTATGATGCCGATGACGATCAGGTCTGGCACGTAGGCGATGAACGACTTCGTCATGTCGGCCAGGGTGGTGCCGATGAAACTGAAAACATTCATCGCCATGTCCTGGAACCAGACGAAGTAGCTCAACGTCATATTGACATAGAGCAGAAGCAACAACAGCTTTGGGAGAAGTACCAGGCCATGCACCGCTGCGTGTAGCAGTTTGGCAAAATCTTCTTCGGTGAAAATTCGTTGTTTCTGGATCTTCAGGGTCTTGATGCGTTCGCCGATGTTGTCGTCGATGCGCGTCTTCAGGAATGAATAAAAGCGATTCAGCAGGTACCAGAAATAAAGGAATACGGCTGTAGTGACCAGCAACATGATGATCGTAGCCGTCCACTCGGCGGCGGTTGAGCCACCGAGCGAGGCCGCAATCCA
>JAHEFS010000200.1 GCA_024640045.1 Chromatiales bacterium
GAGTGGCTGCAAGAACCTCTTCATTTCAGTTCAAGGGCAAGACCGGGGATGTGGCGGACATCGCGAGACAGCTGAACGTGGGTGCGGTGCTGGAAGGCAGCGTGCGCCGGGCCGGTGACCGCGTACGTATTACCGCCCAGCTGATTAACGCCGCTGATGGCTATCACCTGTGGTCCAAGACCTACGACAAGCAGATGCTGGATGTGTTCGCCATCCAGGACGAGATTGCGGGCCGGGTGGTGGAGGCCCTGCGCATCACCCTGCTGGGGGACAAGCAACAGGAACTCACCGCCGGGCGCACCCAGGATTTCGAGGCCTACAACCAGTACCTGATGGCCCGCCAGTTACAGGCACAGGGTAGCTATGGCTCCCTGGCCAGGGCGGTGGATTTGTACCGTGAAGTGCTCGCTCGGGACCCAGGATATCGCGATGCCCAGGCGGCCCTGGTGGAAACTTACCTGGACCAGGCCTGGACAGGGCAAATTAGCAATGCCGAGCTCCAGGCCCGGGCCCGTCCCGTACTGGCGCAGGTACTTCGCCTGGATAGCGAACGTGGTATTCAGCGCGGGGACGTGCTGGAGTTCGAGACCATGCTGCAAATTGTGGATCTTGGCGCAGGCGTGAGGTCGACTGGCGAATGGCTTCGTACCGAAGAGTCGATCAAGGCAAACATGCAGCGGGCGATTACCCTGAGCCCCAATAACGTGAAGGTGCTACTCAGGCTGGCTCGCCTTGATGTTCGAGACGGCGAACTGGATGCGGCCAGGTCGTTGCTCGGTAAGGCACGACAACTGGATCCTTTGTCCCTGGATGTGGCCTATGGTTATGTCCGGCTGTACTCGGAAACTATGGAGTGGGAAAAGGCGGTGGAGGAGACCCGGCGCATGCAGGAGATCAGCCCGGGTTCTCCGGTTGGATATTGGAGAGAGGCACAGATTCAGTCTGGCCGTGGCGAGTTTTACCTGGCCATGAGGGCCACTGAAAAATCCTGGCAGCTGGATCCGGATGACTTTGAAATGCCGACGAGCCTTTCATCGTTTTATTTGGCCATGGGGGATGTCGAACGGGCGGCACCCTGGGTGGAGACTGCTATAGCTATGGCGCCGGAGGCGCCCACCACCTTCATCGCACGACTGGAACTGGCCGCGGTGCAAGGTGATCAGGCTCTCGCCGTCACACTGTCCCGGGAATTTCTGGACAAGAATCTTGAAAACCGTTTGGGGTCGGAGTTCATTGTCGGCGCAACGCTTGCCTGGGATTCTTACCGGCGTGAAGACTACTCGGCAGTGTTTGATTGGTTGCGAAAGGTGGATGACGCATCTTTCAGCGATCCCATTAGTTACCAGGAATCGGGCCAAGTGGATTTTGCGCTGCATTTTACCCTGCCTGCGCTGATTGGGGCGGGGGAAAATGGCAGGGTCCAGGATGTATTGAAAGCGGCCGGCGAATTTATGTCCCACCATGAGTTCAAGACGCCGCAGGATGAGTGGCTCAAAGGCCGACTGGACAGCCTGCTTAAATGGCGAAGCGGGGGTGGGGACGCGGCGCTGGAGGGCTATGTGCGGTCCATGGAAGTCAATCCTCCCGGGGCTGTCTGGCGGATATTTATGCTACAAAATCCCTTCATGGAAGAATTAGTCAAGGCTCGGCCGGTGGCGGAAGCGTTGGCCAGGTACGATGTCCGCACCCGGGCCATGGGGCAACGCCTGCGTGAGGAAGACGGTTACCAGAGCAAGCAGGCCCAGGCCAGGCGATAGCCGGTGGGTCAGATGCACGTCCCAATCCTGCTGAAGTGGGGTGGGTCGCCAGGTATTTAATTTCCGAACCAGAGTTTCAACGCGGCCGAAGGATTCTGGTTCGCCATGCCATGTCCGTCTTGCGTCGGACGCTCTCGCGATGCGCAGTCAGTGCGCTGTCTCAATCGTTTGATCCTGGAATCCGGGGTATCTCATTGCGGCCGCCTTGAGAACCCCCCTGCGCCGGTGCATAGTGCGTGTTAGACATCATCTTCCTTTACCCCCGGGGTAGTTAATTGCGCCACGCCAGTGTTTTTTCCGGCCTGTTCCTTTCAGCAGCAAGTTTGATCGCCAGCATTCCGGTGCTTGCGGCCGACATTGCCGAAAAAGCCCAGTCGGTGCATACGCCGAAGGCCTCGTTGCCAGAGTCGGTTGACCGGGTGATGCAACGTTACAAGCTGGATTCCTCTCGGGTGAGCCTGGTAGTGCAGGCCCTGGATGAACCCGAGCCCCTGCTGGCCTGGAACCCGGACCTGCCCCAGAATCCGGCATCCACCATAAAGACCCTCACCACCATGGCGGCACTTGATGTGCTCACGCCGGGGTATTACTGGAAGACCTACGCCTACCTTGATGGTGAACTCAAGGACGGACGCCTGGAAGGAAATCTTGTCCTCAAGGGTACCGGCGATCCCTACCTGACCACCGAGAACTTCTGGAAACTGCTCAGGGAACTTCGGGCACGGGGCCTGCGTGAGATATCCGGTGACCTGGTGGTGGACAACAGTTACTTCCAGGTGACGCCGGAAGACCCGGGCGCCTTCGACGGCCAGCCCTTCCGTAGCTACAACGTGGCGCCGGATGCCCTGCTTGTGAACTTCAAGTCCGTGCGCTTCGGATTTTTCCCGGAGCCCACCGGCAAGGGCGTGCGCGTGGTGCCCGACCCGGTGCTTTCAAACCTGAATATTGATAACCGTCTCGCGGTGGCCCGGGGCAGTTGCCGGGGTTACCAGCGGGGGATCGCCTTTAATATTCCCGGTGGTGTGACGGACGATACCGTGGTGTTCGATGGGCGTTTCCCCTCGGGCTGCGATGAATATTCTTTAAGCCGTACGGTGCTTACTCCCGCCCAGTTTGCTTTTGGCGTGTTCAAGGGGCTGTGGGAGGAGTTGGGCGGCAGTATCGAGGGCGGTGTGCGACTGGGGCTGGCACCGGCGGCAAGCGAAGTGGGCCTTGAGCCGGAGCCGTTTTACACCCACTGGTCGCCGTCCCTTGCCGAGGTGGTTCGCAGCATCAACAAGTACAGCAATAACGTGATGACACGACACCTGTTGCTGACCATGGGCGCCCAGGTGTACGGCGCGCCGGGTACCGAGGAAAAGGGCCGGGCAGTGATCGCCGACTGGCTAAAGGCCAGGCACATGAACACGCCTGAATTGATCCTGGTCAATGGGGCCGGCCTGTCCCGGGATACCCGGATTTCTGCACGAAGCATGGCCTCCTTGTTGCGCCTGGCCTGGTCCAGTCCCTACATGCCCGAGTTCATTTCATCCCTGCCCCTGTCGGGCATGGACGGAACGTTGAGGCGGCGCTTTGACGATGAGCCCCTGGCTGGTCAACTGCACCTGAAGACCGGCAGCATGGACGATGTTGCAGCGATTGCAGGGTATGCCACCTCGCGAAGCGGCAAGCGCTACGTGGTCGTGGATTTACACAACGACAAGGACATCCACCGGGGTTATGGCG
>JAHEFS010000201.1 GCA_024640045.1 Chromatiales bacterium
ATTCGCCTTTGGTGATCCGGTTGTCCTCCTGCATGGTGGGCGACCAGGTCAGGTTGGCGTCGCGCCTGGCCCAGCGCTCACCCTGGGGGTCTTCGAACTTCAGCTGCGTGATATCTTCGCCGTTCAGCTGGGTCATGCGGGCGCGCACCATGGGCGTGAAACGCGGTGGGTCGAGACCCTGCTGGGTCAGGAAATCACGCATGCCATCGACTTCGTGCGGCTGGATGTTGATCAGAAACTGGTTGGGTGCGTTCGCAGGCAGGCTGGAGCGCCAGCTGGTCATCAGATCGTTCCGCACCAGGGTAAGCAGCAGCAGCACCATGATGCCCAGGCCGAAGGCGACGATCTGGACCACGCTTTCGCGCCCGCGCCGGGAGATGTTGGCCAGCCCGTAGCGCCAGGCAACACCGGCGGCACCACGGAATCCCTGCAGGGCCCGCAACAAGCCCCAGCCGGCAGCTCCCAACACGGCAAAGGTGGTGGCGGTGCCGGCGGCGATGGACAGCATCAGGCTGGCGTCACGCACCATCCAGAACAGCAACAGGAAGACGGCGGCTACGGCGGCCACCCAGCTCATGCCGTAACGCAAGGGTGGCGGGGACAGGTCTTGGCGCAAAACCCGCAGTGGCGGCGTTTTACCCATTTGCAACAGGTCGGGCAGGGCGAATCCACTGAGGATGCTGACGGCTGTCAGCAACCCGAGCGTGACCGGAGCCAGTCCGGGTAATGGCAGCTCACCGGCAATGAGGTCTCGCAGCATCCATGCCAGCCCGGCCTGGGACAGGAATCCCAACAGTATGCCGATGGCGCCGCCCAGCAAGGCCAGCATCAACAGTTGCAGCAAGCTGGTGCGAAGCACAAACGACTGCTGGGCGCCGAGGCATTTGAGCAGGGCAGTGCGGTCGCGGTTCCGACGCGCATAGCGGCGGGCAGCCATGGCCACGGCGACTGCCGCCAGTAACACGCTGACCAATGAGGCCAGGTTCAGGAAACGGCCTGATCTGTCCATCGCGGAACGAATCTGCGGGTTCGCATCTTCGATGTCGCGGAGGCGCTCACTGTCGCTCTTTTGCTCTTCGAGGAGGGCTTTGAACGTGGAAATGTCTGCACGATCACCCGCAAAAAGCTGGCGATAGCGGACCCGGCTGCCGGGGCCTATGAGGCCAGTGGCTTCGAGGTCTGCCTCGTTGATCAAAAGGGTCGGCGCCAGGTCCACGAAGTTCCAGCCCTGGTCGGGGCGAAAGTCGAGCACCCGGCTCAGCCGAAGCTGCGTGTTGCCCACCTCGATCATGACTGGTGCATCTACACCCAGACGCGCCAGCAAGCGGGGTGCTGCCCAGGCTTCTCCGGGGGGCGGGACCTCATTGACTTCGGTTGCTGGCGCCAGCAATTGTGGTGCAGTCTTCAGCCGGCCGCGCAGGGGGTAGCCGTCGGTGACAGCCAGGATCGCTGCCAGTGTATTCGCTTGTCCGGTGAAGACCACGCTCGGCATCGAGGTCATCCGCGCCGAATCTACGCCATTGCTGGCGGCGAGCTCCTGGTAGCCCAGGGGCAATGGTGTAGGTGCCGACAGGCGCAAGTCCGCCGCCAGGGATTCCGCGGCGCGAAGTTCGACTGCGTGGCCGACCCGGTCGGTCAGGAAAGCGACTGCGGTCAACGCCGTGACGGCCACGATGAGGGCCATCGCCAGCACGATCAGTTCGCCTGACTTCCAGTCCCTGGCCAGCAGTTTGAGGGCGAGTTTGAGGCTTTTCATCGTTCCGGGATTTCTTCGTGCGTAATGCGGCCCGCATCCATGTACAGAATTCGGTCGCACAACTGCGCAAGCTTGAGGTCGTGCGTGACCAGCACCAGCGTTGTTCCCATCTCGTGGTTGAGGCGAAACAGCAAGTCGATGATTTTCTCGCCGGTCCGGTGGTCGAGGTTGCCGGTGGGTTCGTCGGCGAACAATACCTTGGGCTGCACGACGAAGGCACGGGCGATGGCGACGCGCTGTTTCTCGCCACCCGATAGCTGCCGTGGATAGTGACTCGCCCGCGACGTCAGGCCGACTTTTTCCAGTGTCTCCCGCGCTGCCCCGGACGCGTCCGGATGATGCCCCAGTTCCAGCGGCAGCATGACGTTTTCCAGCGCGGTCAGGGAAGGAATCAGGTGAAAGGACTGGAATACGAAGCCGACGTGGTCGGCGCGCAAAGCGGCGCGTCCGTCTTCATCCAGTTCCGAAAGGTTGTGGTCCTCGAGTCGCACCAGGCCGGAGGAGGGAACATCCAGTCCCGCCAGCAGTCCCAACAGGGTAGACTTACCGGCCCCGGATACGCCGACCACTGCCACGCTTTCCCCAGGCCTGACTTCCAGGTCAACGTGGTCGAGGATGGTGAGCGTGCCTTCCGGGCTGCTGACTCGCTTGGTTAACTGGTGGGCTGCCAACACGGCTGTTTGTGAATTCATGAAAAAATCCGTTCAAATTGTCTGTTTATTCGCGGTAATGCTGTTCAGTGGTGCTTTTGCCGCCCAGGAACGTGTCATCCTGGTGCTGGGCGACAGCCTGAGCGCGGGCTACAACATGCGCCTGGATCAGGCCTGGCCGAGCTTGCTGCAAACCCGCCTGCAGGACAACGGCCATTCGTACCGGGTGGTGAACTCCAGTATTACCGGCGACACCACCCAGGGCGGTCTTGCCCGGTTGCCACGTCTGCTGGATATGCACCAACCTTATATGGTGATCATCGAGCTCGGAGGCAATGACGGCCTGCGTGGTCTCAGCATCGATGTCACACGGCAGAACTTCGAGCGCATGATTGAGGCCAGCCAGGCCATCGGCGCAAGGGTCCTGTTGGCCGGCATCATGCTGCCACCCAACTATGGCCAGACTTACACCGAGAAGTTCCAGTCGATGTACCCTGAATTGGCAGACGCATTCGGTTTACCGCTGATTCCTTTCGTTTTGGAGGGCATCGCCCTGGATCCATCGCTCATGCAAGACGATGGCATCCACCCCAATGCGGATGCCCAGCCGCGCGTTCTGGAAAATATCTGGCCGTTGTTGGAAGCAGAGCTGGAAAATTAGACAGGTTGCGCCTGGGCAATAAGCCTCACTTTTGACCAGATGCGGGATGTTCTGGATCAGCAGACTTGCTGAAACGGCCCGCAACAGCGAAACTGAGCGGTCAAATGGCATGCGTTCGGCATGTACAACATCAGGGATTCATGATGAAGCGATGGATGATTGCTGCATTGATGGTGATGACGGTCCAGACCGCCGTCGCGCAGGGCCGTCCGGGTGCTGACACCGGACCACCCGGCGTGATCGTGGCCATTGCCAGCGCGCAGGATTTTCCCCTGGCAGTCGAAGCATTGGGCAATGCCTCTGCCAATGAGGCTGTGGAAATCCGGCCTGAAGTGACGGCCAAGCTGACCAGCATCAAGTTCGAAGAAGGGCAGAC
>JAHEFS010000202.1 GCA_024640045.1 Chromatiales bacterium
TGGTATTGCTCATGCTTTCACTTTCGCTGCCGAGTCGAGCCTGGGTTCAGGCTTTGGCTGGAAGCGAACGAGCGCTCGGTAGGCAATGTCGATGATCGTTTCGCGATCGATATTGCTCAATCGCCCGGCGGTGCCCAATCGCTCAATCACATCGCCCGGTATGCCCGCCGCCGCCAGGCGCACAGCTTGCTCGGCGTGCGCCATCCGCTCAAGCGACACCTTGTCGAAGAACCCTGCGGTCACCGCGAGCAGGATGCGAGCGGTGTATGGGCTCGAAGCCAGGGTCGTTGCCAACAGCGTCATCGACAAACTGACGCTCATAACGGACATCAGTCTTTCTCATGGGACCAGACAACGGGAGTTTGGTCGGGTCTGGAGTGCGGGTGTTGGCGTTCTGGGCAAGGCAAACCCGACCGGAGCCGGACTGGCTTCGTCTCGACAGAAAACAGCGCCGCCCAATTTACAGATATTGACAGATACTTGACTAAATCCATATTCACTATAGGATCTCAACCCGATGTATGACGGTGTCGAAAAAGTACTGCGCCAGCACGGGTTGCAGGTAACCGCCCAGCGGCTGGCCATAATGCGGGCGGTATCGAGCCGCCCCCACGCCACGGCGGATGCGCTGACCGAGGACGTCCGGGCGATTATCGGGTCGATCTCCCGCCAAGCGGTGTACGACGCACTCGGCGTCCTGGTCGACAAGAACCTTGTCCGGCGAATCCAGCCGGCCGGATCCGCTGCTCGGTACGAAGACCGAGTGGGCGACAATCATCACCACCTGGTGTGCCGGGGTTGCGGCGCGATGTTCGATATCGACTGCGCGGTCGGGGCGGCGCCCTGTCTCACCGCAGACAATGATCACGGTTTCGAGATCGACCAAGCGGAGGTGATCTACTGGGGGCGCTGCCCGTCGTGCCGGAAAGTGGCGGCGGCCTCGGATACAGGGAATGCGGCAATCCGATCAGGACCGTCGGGGAAGTCGAAGAGGCGGGGGACAACCGGCCCGAGCCAGGTGTAGCGCGCCGACCCGCCCGCCGCTGAACGCAGGTTGCGCAAAAATCCCGATTGCGCTGGGCCAGAAGTATTTGCCATACAGGGAAGGGCCGAAATGGCGCCCTGGCGATGCGGCAGGAACCTTCCGCACGGGCATCCACGACACACTGGGTACCACTCATTCAATGCGAGGAACACAGCATGACTGACCACAACGCAGACAGCGCAAGCAAGTGCCCGGTGATGGGCGGGGCTCCGACGGCGGTTGGGGCCAGGTCGAATCAACACTGGTGGCCGAATCAGTTAAACCTGAGGATTCTCCACCAGAACTCTCCCCTGTCCGATCCGATGGGCAAGGAGTTCAATTATACCAAGGAATTCAAGAGCCTCGATCTGGATGCCCTGAAGAAGGACCTCCATGGGTTGCTGACCACGTCGCGAGACTGGTGGCCTGCCGACTGGGGCCACTATGGACCATTTTTCATTCGCATGGCGTGGCACAGCGCGGGCACGTACCGCATCAGTGACGGCCGAGGCGGCGCAGGCTCCGGCTCACAGCGTTTCGCGCCCCTAAACAGCTGGCCCGACAATGTGAGCCTCGACAAGGCGCGCCGTTTGCTCTGGCCGATCAAGCAGAAGTATGGCCGGAAAATCTCGTGGGCCGACCTGATGATCCTCGCCGGCAACTGCGCCATCGAGTCCATGGGACTCAAGACGTTTGGTTTCGGCGGCGGGCGTGAAGACATCTGGGAGCCTGAAGAGGACATCTACTGGGGCCCCGAGACCACATGGCTTGGAGACGAGCGCTACAGCGGCGATCGCGAACTCGAGAATCCCCTCGCAGCGGTTCAGATGGGTCTGATCTACGTCAATCCTGAGGGTCCAAACGGCAACCCGGATCCGCTTGCTTCAGCCAGAGACATTCGAGAGACCTTCGCTCGAATGGCGATGAATGACTACGAAACCGTTGCGCTCACTGCCGGCGGACACACCTTCGGTAAGTGCCATGGGGCTGCCGATCCGGCGAAGTACGTGGGTCCGCCACCCGAAGGCGCCCCTATCGAGGAACAAGGCCTGGGCTGGGCCAGCTCCTATGGTAGCGGTAACGGTGGCGATACGATCAGCAGCGGGTTGGAGGGCGCATGGACCAACCACCCGGTGCAGTGGGACAACGGTTACTTCGACAACCTGCTTAACTATGAGTGGAAACTCACGAAGAGCCCTGCTGGTGCACACCAGTGGACACCGAAAAAGACATCGGCAAGCGTTGTCCCGGATGCTCACGATCCGTCGAAGAAGAACCCGCCCATGATGACCACGGCGGACATGGCTCTGAAGATGGACCCCATTTACGCGAAGATCTCGAAGCACTTCCACGAGAATCCGGATGAGTTTGCCGATGCGTTCGCTCGGGCGTGGTTCAAGCTGACGCATCGTGACATGGGGCCGGTATCCCGGTACCTCGGCCCGGAAGTTCCCGACGAGGAGCTTTTGTGGCAGGACCCCGTCCCCGCGGTATCCGGCAAACTGATCAGGAAGAAAGATATCGCCGCGCTCAAGGAAGAGATCCTCTCCTCAGGCCTGTCCATCGGCCAACTGGTCTCAACTGCCTGGGCATCGGCCTCTACGTTCCGGGGCAGCGACAAGCGCGGAGGTGCAAACGGCGCGCGTATTCGCCTGGCACCGCAGAAAGGCTGGGAAGTCAACGAGCCGAACAAGCTGAAGAAGGTGCTGAAGACGCTGGAAAAAATCCAGAAAGGGTTCAATGACTCGCAGTCCGGCAGCAAGCGCGTCTCGCTGGCAGACCTGATCGTTCTGGGTGGCTGTGCAGCCGTCGAGAAGGCGGCGAAGAATGCCGGGACCAAGGTGAAAGTTCCCTTTTCACCGGGCCGCACAGACGCGTCGCAGGAACAGACCGACGTGGACGCATTCGCCGTGCTCGAACCGGACTCTGACGGGTTCCGCAACTTCCTCGGAAGTGCGCACCAGCATTCGGCGGAGCAACTGCTGCTGGATCGGGCGAACCTCCTGACCCTGACGGCGCCTGAGATGACGGTTCTCATCGGTGGTCTGCGGGTCCTGAATGCCAACTTCGGTCGGTCCAAGCTCGGAGTTTTCACCAGGCAACGCGAGAAATTGAGCAACGATTTCTTTGTGAACCTGCTCGACATGAACACAAAGTGGCGAGCGTCCGCAGAATCTGGCGACGTGTTCGAGGGCATCAATCGCAAAACAGGCAAGCTTAAGTGGACCGCCTCTCGCATCGATCTCATCTTCGGTTCGAACTCCCAGCTCAGAGCCATCGCAGAAGTCTACGCGTGTGACGATGCGCAGGAGGCGTTTGTGGATGACTTCGTGGCTGCGTGGGGCAAAGTGATGCACCTTGATCGCTTCGACCTGGCCTGATCCAGCTCGGTTGGGTGGGAAGTGGTGATTGTCTGGCG
>JAHEFS010000080.1 GCA_024640045.1 Chromatiales bacterium
TGGGCGGTGCGGGAGCAGACCTGGAGATCGACCAGTCGCTCGACGGGATGATGCAGGTCATCGATGGCCTCACCACTGACGACAGCGGCAAGTTTATCGGCTGGGACGGTTCCGAACTCCCGTACTGAACCCGGGCCTGTCAGATAGGTCAAGGATTCCCCGGGACGCCGGGTCCCGGGGTCCAGTCCTAACGCGGACCCTGCTCCGGCAACTCACCTGAGGCGCGCCTTTCATCGACCCAGCGCTTGAATACCGTCCAGGTCGTGTCGTTCGGTCGGGCGTCATCTACTGGCGGTGGCTCCCGGTAAATCGGGTAGTTGGCCTCGATCTCGTTGCGGATCACGTCCGGCAAATCTTCCCAGCGATGCAGACGCATGCCCTGTGTAAAGTGGACCATCACGCCGGTTCGGCTGCGCATCTTCATCCACGGCAGCCAGCCGGAAATCCGTCCCCAACTTATGACCGAGTCTTGGATGACGTTACTGCTCTTGTCGCGCGCATCCGCCAACGGATAAGCCGCGGTCAGGAACTCGCTGGCGTGATACTTGCCACCTTCGAAATCCTGGTAATCCCCTGCCAGCGGATTGTTGTAGAACAGCAACGCGGCACCACCACCTTCGAGCACCGTGCCGCTGATGATGGTTTTCTCTTCCCAGTTCACCCGGGCCGCACCGTCATCCCGTCTAGCGTAGCTGGGCGCACGGGAATTGACCGGGTCATTGTTGACGTGCATGACCTCGACTGTCTCCTCGGTCCAGGGGTTTTTCCAGGTACGCAGTACCTCGTCAGTCTCGGGGTCCAGGTACAGCATCACCTCGCGGCTGACACTGCGGAAACCCACGCCTTTTTCCGGATCTTCCAGCCGCGCGCACTGGCGAATGTTCATGCCCTGCACGTTGAAGATATGGCGATCCTTCTCACCCGGAATCCGGCTGTAGACCACGCCCTCCCACCAATACAATGCCGTTTCACCGGGCTGGTTGGCGCAGAACACCTTGTTGGAGGCCAGGAAGGCCTCGTCCGGATCCGACAGGTCGTAGAGGTTTTCATCAGCGAACGTTGAAACACTGCACAGGGCAGTTAAAAGCACGACAAATAATCTGATTAATGGGTTCATGTCACTCGCCCTCCTCGCCGCGTTTCGCATCGACCATGTCTTTCACTGCCATCCAACTGGTGCGGTTGGGACGCGCATCGTCCAGCGGCGGCGGCGTCATATATTCCGGATAATTCGTTTTCAGCTCGCTGAGCAGCGGCTCGGGCAGCTCCTCGATGGACTGTACCCGGTGCCCAACGGTCGAGGTGAACATGACGCCCACGCGGTCGCCCATCTTCATCCAGGGGAGCCAGTCGGCCACGCGTGTCCAGGCGATGCTCAGGCGATCCAGTTTCCTGACCTCAGGGTCAAGCACGTCTTCCTCATACGCGAAGTCAGAAAAAAATTCGGTCGCATGGTAGGTGCCGCCAATGTACTCCTGATAATCGCCGCCGAGCGGGTTTTGGTAGAACAGTGCATAAGCGGAAGCGTCGAACACCCGGCCGTTCATGAAGCGGCCCTTGAACTGGAAAGGCTCGCCCTGTTCGTTGTAGGCATACATGGGCCGGCGCATATTGACCGGATCGTTGGCCACGTGCACCACTTCGACTTCCTCCCCGGTCCAGGGGTTGGTCCAGGTCTTGAGCACTTCGCGGGTTTCAGGGTCCAGGTACAACATGATTTCGCGGCTGACGCTGCGAAACCCGGGCCCCCGCTTCGGATCGTGGAGGTCCTTACATTGGCGGACGTTGACCCCGATGACTTCGAACAGTTTCCGGTCGCGCTCGCCCTCCACACGGCTGAAAAAACTGCCCTGCCAGAAGCCCATGGTCGTCTCGCCCTCTTTCAGCGAACAGATAAACTTGCGCTGGATGAGCAAAGAATCCTCTGGCTTGTTCAGGTCGAGGCGTTCTGCTGCCAGCAATGGCGCGCACAACAGCAGGCACAAGCCCGGCACCCAATATCTTCCTCTCATGTTCGGTCTCCTCTTTTTTGGCTGGCCTGCGCTTACAACTCGGGGCGGGCCTGATCGCGCGGTGTGATGGAACAGTTGACCAGCATCCACTTCATATTGATGCCGATCCGTTCTGCTTTGGGATCGGTGAAGGCATAGCCATGTTCCTTGACACTGCCATCAGCCAATTTTTCCATGGTGTAGATCACCAGTGAATTGCGGTTGAAGTTACCGCTGTCTTTCTCATTCAGGATGTGCCAGGTCACCGCCTGCAGCATCACGCCTATGGTCCTGGGTTGCTCATCACGCGTTTCGAACCAGTGCAAGCCACCCTTGTCGTGCAGGGTGATCCCGTCATAACGCTCGAAGGGTTCGTCACGGCCACCGCCGACGCCGGGCAAGTCAGCGTAGCAGTGAAATTCACGCGCGCGCTCCAGCCAGTACGGCTCGCCAGAAGCCACCCCGGTGATCCGCTCGCCGGTTTCATCGACCACCTTGTGATCGACGAACCACAGACTGTCAGCCGACAATTCGATGGTGTTCGTGGTATGCACCGGCTGATCCGCCCATTCAAAACCGCAGCCGCCTTCTGCCTGGCTGCCGCGAAATGCGCTGGCGCGACGCTGGAACAGGTAGTCGCAACCTTCCGTCCTTCTGAGGTCGGCCGGTTGTAGCGCTCCCGGTTGACCTGGATCGATCATCCCGTCGAAGTCGAAATAATGCTTCATCACCACCCTATCCGATGACTCGGACACACCCAGGGTCACCAGACGGCGACTGGTACGGGTTTCATCCCCGGCGGTAACGGTGCTGGTCCAGAGAAAAACGTGATCGCCGAACGCGCGCGCCTCAACGGCTTCGATTACGGTATGAACCCGATCATGACGGTCTGCGTCCGGCAGCTGCCGCCGCTTGTCGAAGTAGGCCTGGTTGGCGTTATCGTATATTCCCGGTAACAGCTCGGCCATGATCAGGAGATTACGTTCAGCCGGGGTCGAGTCCATCCCCTGCGCGAACACTCCACCTCCACTCAACAAGCCCACAAAGAGCCACCACAGCTTGCATGATCCCGACATTTGCCCGTTCCCTCTGATCGTTGGCTTCATGTTATCGGCAAGTCCAAACTACTTGCAATTGTTTTGACATATAATTATATCATTAGGGCTTATAAGCTCATCATATCGTCGTCCTGGAGTCTGTATGCACACTGCCCCGAAGGCGGCACCCGGTGCACCTTCAATCCTCCTGCTGGGCATTGCCAGCGGGCTGTCTCCCTTCGGGGTGACCATCGCGGTACCCATCCTCGCGGGCATCGCGGAACGCTTTTCGGCTGATTTTGGCCACGTGCAGTGGGTTATATCGGCCTACCTGTTCGGACTGGCGCTGGCGCAACCCTTCAACGGCTTCCTGTGCGATCGCTTCGGGCGCCGGCCCGTCATGCTCATCGGTTTCACGGTGTTCGTTGCCGCCAGCACTGCCGCCGCATTTACGACCAGCCTGAACGGACTCATCTTTTTGCGCCTGCTGCAGGCCATGGGCGTCAGCGTGGGAACGGTAGCGAGTCGTGCGGTGATCAGGGATACACATGACTCGCTCGGCTCGACCGTCGCACTGTCCTGGATAGCAGCCATCATGGGGTTTGCCCCCATCCTGGCGCCGGTGATTGGAGGGGCGCTTGGCGCTCGTGGCGGCTACACCAGTGTTTTCCTGGCCACTGCCCTGCTCGGAACCGTGATCCTGATATGGCTGTGGAAAAACCTGGGCGAGACGCTTCATCCGGAACGAGCCAGGCCCCGCTGGATGGACTGGATGCGTAACTACGTCATGTTGTTACGCTCCAGTGATTTTCTGGCCTACTCACTGATTTTTGGCTTCAAGCAGGGCAGCTTTTTCGCCTTTCTGGCCGTCGGTGCCGTAGTGTTCGAAAAACATTTCGGTATGGGACAACGCACCTTCGGCCTGATCTGGGGCCTGATGGCGTTCACGTATGTCGCCGGTGCCGTCCTCAGCGCGCGACTGATCCGCCGTTACGACGCGAAACCGGTGATGAATTTCGCCATTCTTGCCACCATCTCGGGTGGCTGGAGTATTGCCGCCATTACCCTGGTAAGCGGTTTGTCCCTGCCCGGATTACTGATTCCTTTGGCGTTCCTGATGGCAGCCGCTGGCACAGTCACACCCGTGGCCCTGGCTGGCGCCGTGAATAGTCACCCGGAAATCGCCGGTACCGCCTCCGGCCTTTCCAGTGCGATTGGGATCGTGGTGGGCGGTCTGTTCACCGTGGTCTCCGGCTACCTCTACCGGGGGGAATTCATGCCCGTGGCCGGGCTGATCGCGGGAGCTGCAACACTTTCCGCTCTATGCTGGCTCTGGGTCAGCCAGAAGGCGCCGCCGGTTTTGCCAGCCAGCGGTTGATCACTTCGCCGATAGCCTGCGGCTGCGTATCGAAGAACCCGTACTCCCAGTCGGGAAAGTCAACGCTTTCCACGTCGTGAATAAGCTTAATCGCCTTCCCGGTGTGCTCCCACAATCCGTCACGCGGTCGCAATACCAGCACCGGTTGCTTTATCGCGCCCAGCCTCAAATCGGTGTCATAGGCAAAAATGGCCGGCCCCGCCCACCATGAGCGGGCACCAGCGCGTTGCTTTTCGGCCACGATTTCAGCGATACGGTCCTTGGACTGTCCAGCGGCACGAGCATTCCAGCTACTCTCCCACATCGCTGCGATATGACTGCCATCTTCCCGGATTGGGTCTTTGTTCGCCTGGTAAGCCTTGCGCCTATCCTGGTCGAACAAAGGGATCGACACGAGCACGACTTTCCGCACCTGATCGGGAAACTGGCGCGCCAGGTCCGTCGCCAGCAACACACCGGTGTGGTAACCCAGCACGTCGACCGGGCCAGGAATACTGGCCAGGAAATCACCAATAGCAGCCGCATACTCCTCGATGGAAATCGGCGCGGGTGGCGGATCGGATTCGCCATAGCCAGGCGTGTCTATCGCATAAACCACCCTGTCCGTGGCCAGCATTGGCATCACCTTGTCGTACAGTTTTCCCGACAAGGGTGTCTGGTGGAAAAGCAATAGCGGGGGTTCGCCCACTACACCTCGCGCCGGCCGCGCTTCGCGCAAATGCAGTTGCCCATACCGGTAATCGACATACCTGCGCCGCAGGCTGACAGGCTCGTCAATCGCACTTGTCGTCTCGGCAGGTTGCCGTTGATTGATCTCCAGCACATGACCATCCGGGTCAAATGCGAAGAGAAATTTCGCAGTCCATTTCACCCCACCCGCACCCGTCACCTCTGACGTTTTGGGCGGACGCAGAATCGGCACATCAGCCGTTTTCATTCGCTCATAGATCACCTCGAGTTCAGTGGTCTCGAGCATCAACACAGCATCGCCCGGCTCGAGCCTGACCGGATGTTCCGGCGGGGGTCGAGCCGACCCGTACTGCAACAGCCCTACCATGCCGATCCAGGGATCCTTACCCTTCATGATGACAAACCGGCTGGGGTCACCAACATCTGCAGTCGAGGGCAGGCTCTGCTCGCTGACTTTCCCGGGCAGATCCAGCCAGACTTCGAATCCCAGCACATCACGATAAAATGCGAGCGAAGCGTCAGCGTCATTGACAATCAATGTGGTTCGGCGGACCACGGTGTCCGCAGCCTCGAGCAACACGGGTGCGGCCAACACGATCAGTGCCAGAAGTGAACGCTTCAGAATAATTCTCATGCCAGGTCGTCGGCTCTGATCAGTCCTGGGCGACCGTCCCATCCGCCACCAGCTTTTCGATGTCTTCGGGCTTGAAGCCGGCCGTACGCAATACTTCGAGTGTGTCCTGACCAGGCGCGGGTAAATCCCGGTAGACGCCGAATCGATGCTGCTCCATTTCCAGGGGAATGGCCGGCAGCTTGACCTTTTGGCCCGCGGCGGCGCCTCGCGGCATGGTCACCGGCACCAGGCCTCCGTCTGAATTGAGGTGTTCGTCTTCGAAAAGGTCCGCTGGCTTGTTGATCGGCGCGAAGGGAATTCCCGCTCGCTCCAGGCGCGCCACGGCCTGGTCCAGGGGCATGGAGCTGAACATGGGAATGATGACCGCCATGATCTGGTCGCGCTGCTCGACCCGCTGGTTGTTGGTGTCCAGACCTGGGTCTGCCGCAAAATCCTCCAGTTCAAACTCCTTGCAGAAGGCCTGCCAGAGGCTGTCGCTCACCACGCCAACAAAGATCTGGTGATCATTGGCACACTCGAAAATGTCGTAGATCGACCAGGCGGATCGCCGAACCGACATCGGTGGCGGCGGCTCACCCAGCACACCCTGCTGGGCCATGTGCTGCCCAACCATGTAGGCCGTCGTCTCGAACAGGGAGCTCGCTACTTTCTGACCGCGCCCGGTGTGATGCCGCTGTTCCAGGGCCGCCAGGATAGCGATCACGCCAAACATCCCGCCAGCAATGTCGATAACTGAAGACCCCGCACGCATTGGCCGGCCGGGTAATCCCGTCATGTAGGCCAGCCCGCCCATCATCTGGGTCACCTCGTCCAGCGCCGTACGATTTTCGTAAGGCCCGGACAGGAACCCTTTGAGTGAACAGTAGATCAAGCCGGAGTTGCGTTGCTGGCAAGCCTCCCAGCCAAACCCCAAGCGCTCCATCGCGCCGGGCCGGAAGTTCTCAATCAGGATGTCAGCCTGCTGGATCAGGCGATAGGCAATATCCCGACCAGCATCTGATTTGAGGTCGACACAGATGCTTTGCTTGTTGCGGTTGTACATCGGGAAATACCCGGCCCCTGAACCGTTCAGGTTACGCGTCTTGTCACCGCCCAGGGGTTCGACCTTGATCACGCGCGCGCCGAGGTCCGCCAGGATGACCCCGGTGGCGGGACCCATGACCATGTGGCTGAATTCGACAACCGTCAGTCCCTGCAAAGGACGAGTGAGATGCTCCATCCGGATTTTCCCTGAATGCGCTTGTTGAGCCCGTCACGGGGCTGGATACTTTGATATTATGTTATAACATTAAAACATTTTCACCTTGAGGATAAATGCCCCCGTGTCTGTCGATATCACAGTTTCCGAAGTCGGCCCCCGAGATGGATTGCAGAGCATCCGTACGATCATGCCGACGCAATCGAAGAAAGACTGGATACGGGCCCAGTTCGATGCCGGCACGCGCGAGATTGAGGTCGGTTCATTTGTCCCGCCCAAGCTGTTGCCGCAAATGGCCGACACGGCCGAGGTTACCCGCTATGCCGCAGAAATCGATGGCTTGACGGTCGCGGTGCTGGTTCCCAACCGCAGAGGCCTGGAAAATGCCCTGTCGGCAGGCGCCCACAAGATCGCCATCCCGTTTTCGATGAGCGAGAGCCACTCGCTGAAAAACGTACGCAAGACGCACGCGCAGATGCTGGAGGAAATTGCCTCCTGCGTGGCTTTGCTCAACACTGTGGCGGTCGACCAGCGCCCCGCTTTCGAGGTGGGTCTGTCCACGGCATTCGGCTGCACGATCGAAGGTGCGGTCCCTGAAACGCGGGTTGTCAGCATGGCCGAGCGGGTCATCGAACTCGGCGTCGATGAAGTGGGACTGTCGGATACGACGGGTTATGGCAATCCGGCCCAGCTCAAGCGGTTGGCCGAAGGCATCTGGGCCGCAGTCGGGCGCGACCGGATGACCGGTGTCCACCTGCACAACACGCGCGGACAAGGCCTGGCCAACGCCCTGATGGCGGTGGAACTTGGATTCACCACCATCGACAGCTCACTGGGCGGCCTGGGCGGCTGCCCGTTCGCACCCGGCGCCAGCGGCAATATTGTCACCGAGGACCTGGTGTTCCTGTTGGAAGCCATGGGGCTGAAAACCGGGATCGATCTCGAAAAACTGTTCGAGGTCAGAAAACAGGTGCAAGCTGCACTGCCGGACGAAGCCATGTACGGCTTTGTTCCGGCAGCCGGTTTACCCCTGGGTTTTGCGGCTCATTCCCCGTAGGGGATCCAGATATTTTTGATCTCCACGGCCTTGCGTAAAAAGGCTTCCCCCTCCCCTTGTTCGGGGTTTTCCCAATCATGGAATTTCCCATGGTTAACCCAGGTGCGTTTCATGGTCGCTGCCGCTTCGAACTCCACCTGGCGGCTGCCTTCCGCGCTGCCCCAGTACCACAGGCCTTCCATGTCGTAATGCTTGGCCAGGTCCGAGCTCAACTCATCACGATTACCCGTGACGATATTGACCACGCCCCCGGGCAGGTCCGAGGTATCGAAAACCTGGTAAAGATCGGTGACCAGCAAAGCGTAATGCTGTGACGGCACCACCACCACGCGGTTGCCCATGGCGATCGCCGGCATGACCGTGGATACGAACCCAAGCAAACCCGATTCCTCTGGTGCGACGATACCCAACACCCCGAGCGGTTCGCGCATCGCCAGGGTGACGTTGCGGAATGGGGTAGCGTGCACTTGCCCATCGTACTTGTCCGCCATGGCCGCCCAGGTGAAAATCCTCTGGATGCAGAGATTGAATTCCTTGCCTGCTGCGCGTGCACTCTTGCCCGAAAGCAAGGCGATTCTGCGGGTAAACTCTTCCTGGCGAGCAGCCAGGTTTTCGGCCACGTAATACAGGACCTGCGCGCGGTTATGCGCCGTGGTCAAGCTCCAGGCCTCCGCGTTGCGGGCCGCTTCGACCGCGTCACGAATATCCTTGCGTGAGCCGAAGGGGTATTCCGCCACGGGATTCCCCTTGGCGTCGTGCGCCATCAGGCTGTAACCCTGGTCCGGCCGGACCTGTTTGCCACCGATATACAGCTTGGCCGTGCGATCAATAGCACGCACCTTGCCCGCTTTCTCGTCACGGGGCAAAGCGTCCGGCAGTTTCTGAACCGGCTTGTCCTTGAGGCGGGATTCCCAGCCTGGCTTCACGTACTCGAACAGGCCTTCCTTGCCGCCCTCGCGGCCAAAGCCCGACTCCCGGTAGCCGCCAAACCCCGAGGCTGCGTCGAACTGGTTGGTGCAGTTGATCCAGACCGAGCCCGCTTTCAACTTGGGTGCCACGTCCAGCGCCAGGTTGATATTCTCGGTCCAGACGCTCGCCGCCAGGCCATAGCGGGAATTATTGGCCAGGTCGACCGACTCGCCGGGCGTGCGGAAGGTCATCGACACCAGGACCGGGCCAAATATCTCTTCCTGCGCCAGCGTGGCCGAAGGTTGTACGTCAGTCAGCAGCGTCGGCGGATAAAAACAGCCGCCCTCCGGCAACTTGCATTCCGGCTGCCACAAGGCACCACCTTCATCGACACCGAGTTGGACCATTTCGGCAATACGCTCGAGTTGACCCGGGTCGATGATGGCGCCAATGTCGATCCCCTTGTCCAGGGAATCGCCCACCACCAGCTTCGACATGCGCTGCCGGATTTTTTCATGCAGGACATCCGCTACCGACTCCTGCACCAGCAAGCGCGAACCCGCACAACAGACCTGCCCCTGGTTGAACCAGATAGCATCGACCAGGCCCTCTACCGCGCTGTCCAGGTCGGCGTCTTCGTACACGATGTAGGGCGACTTGCCGCCCAGTTCCAGGGTCAGCTTCTTGCCGGTACCGGCTGTGACTTGCCGCAGGATACGTCCGACCTCGGTCGAACCGGTGAATGCGATCTTATTGACATCGGGGTGCGACACCAACGCCTGTCCGGCCTTGGCATCTCCGAGCAACAGGTTGAAGACGCCGTCCGGCAGGCCCACCTCGCGGCAGACTTCCGCCAGCAACACGGCCGTGCTGGAGGTGAATTCCGCGGGCTTGAGCACCACCGTATTGCCCATGGCCAATGCCGGCGCGACTTTCCACGCAGCCATCAGCAAGGGGAAATTCCAGGGAATAATCTGCCCCACGACGCCCAGCGGGACGAATCCGGGCAATTCCCGGTCCCTGACCTGGGCCCATCCCGCATGATGGTAAAAGTGCCGGGCCACCAGCGGCACATCGATATCACGGGATTCGCGAATTGGCTTGCCATTGTCGAGACTTTCCAGCACGGCGAACAAACGGCTGTGCTTCTGAACCTGCCGGGCAATGGCATACAGGTATTTGGCACGCTCATGACCGCTCAGCGCCGCCCAGGCCGGCTGCGCCGCCCGAGCCGCCGCAACGGCGCGATCGGTATCAGCCTGGTTACCATCCGCAACCCGCGCCAGCACTGCCCCCCGGGCAGGGCTGACCGTATCGAACCAGTCGCCGGAAGCCGGATCGCACCAGGCTCCATCGATAAAGTGGCGCAGCTTGCGCTGGCGCTCATCCAGCCAGAGCTCTGCGAAGTCGGTCCCTTCGGGCGCTGGCCCGAAGTCCATGTTGTTAAAGATTTGCTTGATCGTCATCGAGCTTACCCCGCCGGATGCCGGAAGGCCGCTGAATAGCTGCCCGTCAGCCGGTGTTCCAGTTGTCTTTCGATATCGCCCAACAGGCTGCTCGCGCCGAAACGGAACAGGTGCGGGTCCAGCCAGTCATTGCCCAGTTCTTCTTTTATCAGGATCAGGTAGGCAATGGCATCCTTGGCCTTGCTGATGCCGCCGGCCGGTTTGTAACCGACCTTGTACCCGGTCAGGCGATGGTACTCACGGATCGCTCGCACCATGACCAGGCTGAAGGGCAGTGTCGCATTGACCGACTCCTTACCCGTGCTGGTCTTGATGAAATCGGCCCCGGCCATCATGCACACCCACGAAGCCTTGGCCACATTGGCCAGGGTTCCCAACTCTCCGGTCGCGAGAATGGTCTTGATGTGAGCATCGCCACACGCCTCCCGATAAGCACGCACTTCTTCGTAAATGCCCGCCCAGTCACCGGTCAGTACCTTGCCGCGGCTGATCACGATGTCAATTTCCGTGGCGCCGGCCTTCACAGACTCGCGAATCTGGGCGACTTTGAGCGCCAGGGGTATCTGGCCTGCCGGAAAACCGGTGGACACCGCCGCCACCGGGATACCGCTGTCACCCAGTTCGTCCACTGCCGTGGCAATCAGGTTGTGATAAACACAAACCGCGCCCACCGTTATTTTCAGGTCAGCCACGCCAAGACCTTCCAGGATATCCCGCCGCACCGGCCGAATCGCTTTTTGACACAAGCGCCTGACTCTCCCAGGGGTGTCGTCACCCGCCAGGGTGGTCAGATCCATGCAGGTGACGGCTTTCAGCAGCCAGGCTGTCTGATAATCCTTCTTCACCGAACGGCGCTTGGCCACCGTCGCCGCACGCCGTTCCACCGCACTGCGGTTGACGCGTATCCGGCTGACCAGTTCAGGCGTCCAGGCCATGCCCGGGTTCCGCTCCATGCCGCGATCCTCGACGGGACCGGGCTGCTTCAGGGAAAAAACGTTGCTCACGATCAATTACCAGGCCAATTTACAATCTCCCAGTATAGTGTTCCGGCGGGACGCATGCACCCGCGGACGGCCGCTTTTGCAACCAGCCTGTGAAGCCCGGCGGCATTTATGGCAGACTGAGCCTCCACCGCGCTCAAAGCGTCCCGGAAGCCGCAGAAAAAGCCACCTTCAGAGGCCCTGCGAAGAAGGAGTTTTTATGTCACGTTTTATCTATAACACTTTGGCATTACTGATTTTTTCCTCATCCTGGCAGTACGCGCTGGCGGCGGAAGATGAGACGCCCCAGGCGGGGCTGAACGAAGGCACGCTAAAGGGTCTGGAATGGCGGGGGATCGGCCCGGCGCTCACCGCCGGCCGTGTCGCCGATATCGTGTTGCACCCGGAAGACCGCAGCACCTGGTACGTGGGGGTGGGTAGCGGCGGAATCTGGAAAACCGAAAACCGGGGAACCACCTGGCAAACGGTCTTCGATGGCGAAGGCTCCTACTCGATCGGATGCATCACGATCGACCCTAACAATCCGAACACCGTGTGGGTAGGCACCGGCGAAAACGTCAGTGGTCGCCACGTCGCCTACGGCGATGGTGTTTACCGCAGCCTTGACGGCGGCCAGACCTGGAAGAACATGGGGCTGAAAGCCACCGAGCACATCGGGATGATCCGCATCGACCCGCGGGACTCCAACGTGGTGTACGTGGCGGCGCAGGGTCCACTGTGGTCAGCAGGTGGTGAACGCGGGCTGTACAAGAGCATCG
>JAHEFS010000081.1 GCA_024640045.1 Chromatiales bacterium
CATCATCGGCGTGTCCACATCTCCCGGGCAGACGGCGTTCACACGAATGCCCTCTGCCGCGTGATCGAGCGCCATGGCCCGCGTCAACAAGACCAGGCCGCCCTTGCTGGCACAGTAAGCCGCTGCCTGACGACCGCCCTGCAAGCCCCAGTCGGAGGCGATATTAATGATCGCCCCTCGCGATTGCCTCAACCAGGGCAGGCACGCCCGGCTCAGATAGAACGGTGCGTCCAGGTTGATCGAGAGCGTGCTCCGCCAATCCTCATCGCTGGTCTGATCGGCTTCCCCGCGGATGTAAATGCCAGCGTTGTTGACCAACAGATCCAGGGAGCCCAGTCTTCCCATGCACTGTTCGACGAACTCATTGCACGCGGCGGACGAGGTCAGATCGCCGGCGAGTGTCTCGATACCGGGCTGACTCGCTTCCAGTTCCGCCAGGCGGTGTGTGTCCCGACCGGTTGCAACGACCCGGTAACCGGCTTCTGCCAGTGACCGACTGATGGCCCATCCAATGCCTGAACTGGCGCCGGTGACAATGGCATGCTTCATTGAGTGCTCCCGCGATTACCGATAAACGCCTCATGGTACACCGTGAGCGCCGCAGGTCACGCCATCACCCCGGCACAGTGAGGACTTACAATAGGGGCATGCAGTCCCAAAGCCTGAATTCATGAATCCATCTCCCGCCAATGGCTATATCGAACCGGTGTTCCGGCCACCTTCCGAGGCGCGTTCACTGATCCTGCAAGTCACCAACGGCTGCTCCTGGAACCGGTGTACCTTCTGCGAAATGTACACGCAACCGCAGAAGCAATTCCGTCTCAAACCGCAACAGACGATTGAGCAGGAACTGAAGAACATTGCTGCGACGGGACGGCCGGTACAGCGCATCTTCCTGGCCGACGGGGACGCCATGACCCTGTCAACGCGGCGTCTACTCCTGATATTAGGAGCGATCCGGAAGTACCTGCCTGGCGTGAATCGTGTGTCCTCCTACTGTCTTCCGCGCAACCTGCGGCACAAGAGCGCGGCCGAGCTCGCTGAGTTGCGTGAACTCGGCCTCAGCCTGTATTACGTTGGCTGCGAAAGCGGTGACGACGAGGTACTTGAGCGGGTCAGCAAAGGCGAAACGTTCGCTTCTTCGCTGGAGGCACTACAGAAAATCAAGCAAGCCGGCAGCCGCAGCTCGGTCATGATCCTCAATGGCATGGGCGGGCGCCGCTACAGTGAACAACACGCCCTGAATTCGGCCAAACTCATGAATGCGGCCCAGCCCGAGTACCTCTCCACCCTGGTCGTCAGCTTCCCGCAGGGAGAGGCACGTTTCCGGGACGGCTTCGGCGGCGACTACGAACCTTTGGATCAACAGGGGCTGTTCCAGGAGATGTTATGGCTGCTGGAATCACTGCGCCTGGAACAAACGATTTTCCGCAGCGATCACGCCTCCAATTACCTGGTACTGAAAGGCACGCTCAACCGCGACCGGGAAAAACTGTTGGCGCAGGTCCGCTCGGCCATCGAGCGCCCGGGTTCAGTCGCCCTCAGGCCGGAGTGGATGCGTGGGCTCTGACCGGCCCGCAGGGGACTGGATTTCCGCGCTTGATCTCGCGCACCCCTGCTGGCTTGATTTGCTGGACCTGTTGCAAGGCTTACCGCGAACAGGGTTTCCCGGCTGCGACGAGCTCAACACGCTGCTTTCCGAAGCTTGGGTCAACGATCGCGGGATACCGCTGCGCTTCGTGCCCAGCGATCAGCACGAACCTGGCCCCTACGAGGAGAGGATTGCCGGAAGCGGGTTGATCAGCACCCGCCCCGGCAACTGGCACGACCTGTTCAATGCATTGATCTGGGCACGTCTGCCGCGCCTCAAAACTGCCATGAACACGATGCATTGTCGTCCTCAACCCGATACGGGCCGGCACGTGCGCGGGTCTGTGCGCGATGCCCTGACGCTGTTCGACGAATGCGGCATGGTGGTCGCGAGCCCCGCTGTCGGCCTGTTGCAGGACTTGTCCAGGCACAACTGGGGTAGCGCTTTCGGACGTGACGCAGGATTCTGGAACGAACAAGTGACCCTGGTCGTAACGGGCCACGCACTGCTGGAAAAACTCGTCCAGCCCTACAAAGCGGTGACGGCCAATTGCCTGCTGCTGCAGGTCGACCACCAATTCCAGCGTCTGCCACGGGAACGGCGAGTCGAGTGGCTGGATGAAGCCGTCTCAAAGGCACTACTCGAAGGAGAACTCCTTAAACGAACGTCGCGGCTGTCACCGTTGCCTCTCATGGGCATCCCGGGGTGGTGGACACAGGGCCATCAGGACAGTGAGTTCTACCTCGACCCCGACGTATTCCGGCCCTTGCGTGAGCAGCGAAAAGTTGCGCCCATCTGCGACTTTACGGACGACTCAGTGTTTCCCGTCTCGTCTGAATGGCAGAAACTCCCTGGCTGAGCCCTCGTAATCCGCAATCCCCTGTTGCTCACGCTCCAGCCAGTCCGCCAGCGCCGCCTGGAAGCGCTGATCAGAAAGCCAGTGCCAGGAGACTGTCCGGGTGGGTTCGAACCCTCGCATCAGTTTGTGTTCACCCTGTGTTCCCGGATCGAAAACCTGCAGGCCGCGCTCGATACAAAACTCGATACCCTGGTAAAAACAGGCCTCGAAATGCAGGCAATCGACATTTTCCACTGCGCCCCAGTAGCGCCCATACAGACGCTCCTGGTCGAACAGGAACAAGGCACTCCCCGCCAGCCTGTCTCCACGACGCGCCACCACCAGCATCAGGCGGTCACGCAGCGACTCCAGCAACTGATTGAAAAAATCCTGGTTCAGGTAGCCGCCGTGGCCACTACGCTTCTCATAGGTGGCCCGGTAGCAGCGGTAGAAATCCCGCCAGTCTTCCACCGTAATCGCATCACCGGTCAGCCTCGCCAGGTCAATACCCTGCTCTGCCACCCGGCGGCGCTCACGCCGCACCTGCTTGCGGCGGGAAGAACGCAAGGAACCCAGGAATGCCTCGAATGATGTGTAGTCACGGTTGCGCCACTGGAACTGCACGTCCTCCCGCCGCAGCAGCGAGGAAGCGAGTCCGCTGCCGGTGATCTGGCCGGTCAGGTGCTCGTCCGGAAACAGCAGGTGCCAGCCGGAAGCATGCATTGATCCCGCGAGCCCGCGCACCGCTGTCACGACTGCGGGTAATACTTCAGCAAGCTCGACACCGGGGGCCGTTCCTACACGCGGGCCCATCACCGGGCTGAACGGGACGGCGGTAAGCAGCTTAGGATAGTACTCGAGTCCGTTGCGGCGATAGGCTTCAGCCCAACCCCAGTCGAACACGAACTCTCCATAAGAGTGTGATTTCAGGTAAAGCGGCATGGCCGCCACGACCTGCTCCGCCTGTTCCAGCACCAGGTGAATGGGCTGCCAGCCGGTTTCGTCTGTCACCGAACCACTTTGCTCCAGGGCTCGCAAGAACGCGTGCCGGACGAAGGGATTACCCCCCTCGAACAGGGCGTCCCAAAGGGTGGGCTCCAGTTCCGAGATCGAGGTCAGGAAGCGGGCTTGCATCATCTCCGCAGTTTAAGTGATCACGACCCGTTTGCACCCCCGGCCTGACCGGGCCGATGAGCGGGATTAACGATGCTCAATCAGGAACGTGACATTGACCGTGGTGCTGACCGACTCATCACCGGCGAAAACGGGGGGCGCTGCGCTGACCGCCATGTCCATGCGGGCACTTTCAGCGTACCTGGGAATGGGGACCGCGTGATCGGCAAGCGTCATGTTTTTTACACCCACAAGCTCGTAATCAAGCGGGGCAATGGCCTTTTGCGCCTTGCTCAGCGCGTTATTCACAGCAGCCTCGATGAGTTGCTCGCGGCTGCGCTCCTGAAGCTCCCTGGACAGGCCGAAACTGATTCGATCAACCCGGTTGGCGCCCGCCTCGACCGCTGCATCGATGATTGCAGCGACTTGTTCCAGCCGGTCCGTTTCCACGTTCAGCAGGTTGCTGACGCGATAACCCTTCAGCGTCTGCGTCCAGGTGCCCGTTTCGCGATCCTGCTGGCGGTCATATACCGCGGCAATATTGAACTGTGCGGTACTGATCTCCTGCTCACCGACACCCACCTGGCGTAGCGCTTCGACCACCGCATTCATGCGCTTTGAGTTAGCCGCCAATGCCGCAGAAGCCGTCTCACCCTCCATTTCCACACCAAAACCCAACATGGCACGATCGGCGTCTACTTGCAGGCTCGCGCTACCACTGACCGAGATAACACTTTCATCAACCTCATTCGCCAAAGCCAGCGTTTGCGACAGCAACACCAACGTTGCGACCAGGGCAAAATGGATTCCTCGTTGCATGATCATCTCCTCACGACTGACCGGCCAGGCCGGATCCTGTTTTCATTCTGCTTTCTTCAACCGGTGCAGCGAATCGATCAAATAGCTGTCCCTGAAGTTACCGGGCGCGCGAACGATGACCTTGTCCTTGTCCGTCAGGTTGCCAACAGTCGTGCTGAAGGCAATGTTCACGGCCGAACGCAAATCCATGCTGGTCGACCTTAAGGCGACCAGGTAGCGGTCCCTGACACCGGAATGCATGATGAAGTGACGGTCATCGACATAAGTCCAACCATTCAGATTCCAATTACTGATGGATTTAACCTGCTGATCCAGAACGTAACCCTGGGCAGCAAGTTTCTCTGCCAGGCTCTGCTCGACTCTGGGCTCGCTCGCGCAAGCTGCCAACACCAGCGCTGCACCCAGGAGCGACAGCAAACGAATTCCTGAAACCATGATTCACCTCGTTAAAGCATCGACCGGGGTGGTCCACAGGATTAGAGTGGGCCAATGCCTGTCGGTTCCCGGAACAAACCGTAAAAAGCGCCGGGTCGCCGGTTCCACTGCAGCGAGGAAAGGGTAAAATACCGCGCCCCCGCAAGGAACACCGCACATGCCAGCCACTCCGCAAGCCACTCAGGCCAGAGGTTACCTCATTCCAATCGGAGGTGCCGAAGGCAAGCGCAAGGACAGCGTCATCCTTCAGCGATTCGTCGAGCTTTGTGGCGGTAACGATGCGCGTATCCTGGTTATTCCGACGGCCTCGCTGCTGGCGGAAACTGGCCCGGGTTACATGGAACTGTTCGAGTCCATCGGCGGAAAGGCCGTGTGCATGCCGGTCGAGCGGCGCGAAGATTGCTTCCGCGAAATCATGCTGGAAAAACTGGAGAAGGCGACCGGGATCTTCATCACCGGTGGCAACCAGTTGCGCCTGTCCACGATCCTGGGAGGCACGCCGGTGGCAAGGACCATCAGGCGTCGAAATGCGGAGGGAATTCCGCTGGCTGGCACCTCGGCCGGCGCAGCAATCATGTCCGAGCATATGATCGCCGGCGGCCGCAGCGGGCCATCCCCGCGAGAAAGTGGGGTGGAACTGGCTCCCGGGCTTGGCCTGACCAACCGCGTCATCATCGATCAACATTTCAGCCAGCGCGGACGCATGGGCCGATTGCTCTCTGCCCTGTCATTCAACCCTTTTGCCTGTGGACTGGGTATCGATGAAAACACCGCCGCCTTCATTCGCGCCGACGGCGACCTGGAGGTGGTCGGCAGGGGCACGGTGACGGTGGTCGATCCATCGAACCTGAGTCACTCGTCGATGAGTTACGTTCGCAAAGCACAGGCCGTCAGCCTGATTGGTCTCAAACTGCACGTTCTGGCAGATGGCGCACACTTCAATATCGAAACCCGCGAAGCCAAAATGGAATAGCTTTCCGGAAAGACCGCGCTGACCAAGCCAAACCCGCTTCACTTATGGATCACGTTGGCGCAAATCTGCGCCAGCGTTACAATTACCGGTTCGTTTCGCCACTCAACCAACAGGTTTACCGCCCATGAAGATTCTTTCCACCAACGTCTACGTCGGGCCAAGCCTGTACGCCCATTTTCCCGTGATCCGGCACCAGGTCGATATCGGCGTGCTGGAAGACTGGCCCTCCGCCCGCCTGGGAGAGGTCTTCAACCAGGGACTCGTCACCGCCCTGCCCGGTCTGCAGGAACATGGCTGCTCTTACGGTGAGCCTGGTGGATTCCTGCGGCGCCTGCGAGAGGACGAGGGCACCTGGATAGCGCACGTCTGGGAGCACGCCACCCTGGAACTGCAAAACATGGCCGGGTCGAATGTCGGTTTTGGCCGCACCCGCAGCGCCGGTCCGGTAGGGCACTACAACATGGTGTTCCAGTACCAGCAGCGAGAGGTGGGGCTGGAAGCCGCGCGCATCGCCCGCCAGCTGCTGCTCAGCCTGTTATCCGATGACCTGCGCCCCGCGTTTGAAGAAGAAATCGAGAGCGGCTTTGACTTCACCGAGGAACGTGACAATTTCATCCGCTTTGCCCAACGCAAGGAATTGGGCCCCAGCACGGCGTCCCTGGTGCGGGCCGCGGAAGAACGTGGCATCCCCTGGCAAAGGCTTAACCAGCATTCCCTGGTGCAATTCGGGCACGGCAAATATCAACAGCGAATTCAGGCGACCATCACCAGCAAGACACCGCATATCGCCGTGGAAATCTCCTGCGACAAGGAGGACACGCACAACATTCTCAGTGATCTGGGGCTGCCGGTTCCGCGCCAGCACCTGGTGTACAGCCCGCGTGAGTGTGTCCGGGCCGCGCGCCGAATCGGCTACCCCGTGGTGGTCAAACCGCTGGATGCGAACCATGGGCGGGGCGTTTCCATCAACCTGAACGAGGACGAGCAGGTGGAAGCTGCCTTTGACGTGGCACGTGAAAGCGCGCGTGGCCGCAGCGTACTGGTCGAAAGCTACGTTGAGGGAATGGACCACCGCATGCTGGTCGTCAACGGTGAACTGGTTGCCGTCGCCAAGCGGGTACCTGGACACGTCGTGGGAGACGGCCGCCAGACCATCGCGGAACTGGTCGACGAGGTCAACCTGGATCCGCGCCGCGGAATCGGTCACGAAAAAGTGCTCACCCGGCTCGAACTCGACCACCAGGCTGAGCGATTGATGGACAAGGCCGGACACACGCGCGACACAGTGCTGCCCGACGGCGAAGCTTTTTTCCTGCGTTCCACCGCAAACCTGTCCACCGGCGGCACCGCCATCGACATGACCGACGTGGTCCATCCGGACAACCGTGAAATGGCCCAACGGGCCGTCATGGCCGTGGGGCTGGACGTGGGCGGCGTCGACTTCCTGACATCGGACATCGCCCGTTCTTACAAGGAAGTAGGGGGCGCCATTGTCGAAGTGAACGCGGCCCCTGGATTCCGGATGCATGTGGCCCCTTCAGAAGGCAAGCCGCGCGACGTGGCCGGCAAAGTGATGGATATGCTGTTCCCACCGGGTACGCCTACGCGTATCCCAATCGCCAGCATCACCGGAACCAACGGCAAGACTACGACTTCGCGCATGCTCGGGCACATTCTCAAGACGGCCGGCCACACGGTGGGCATGACCTCGACCGACGGCGTCTATATCGATGGCCGTGTAACGGTCAAGGGCGACATGACCGGCCCGGCTTCCGCTCGCATCGTCCTGCGCGACCCGAATGTCGACGTCGCGGTGATGGAAACGGCCCGCGGCGGATTGCTGCGTTCCGGCATGGGCTACCGCAAAAGCGATGTGTCCGCCTGCCTCAATGTCAGCGCCGACCATTTGGGCATGAAAGGCATCGACACGCTGGAGCAACTGGCCGAACTCAAGCGCATCGTCATTGAAATTGCCCAGGACACAGCCGTCCTGAATGCCGATGACGAATGGTGCCTGCACATGGCGGACTATACCGAGGCCCGCCATGTCTGTTACGTCACGATGAACCCCGCACACTCACTGGTCCGTGAGCATGTCCGTGCGGGCGGGCGGGCACTGGTGCTGGAACGAGGGATCAACGGCGACATGATCACGCTTTATGACAACGGCACGCACTCACCGTTGTTGTGGACCTACCTGATACCGGCCACGATGGAGGGCAAGGCAACCCACAATGTTCAGAATGCGATGTTTGCCGCGGCGCTGGCCTACAGCCTGGGCAAGTCGCTGGATGATATCCGCCACGGCTTGCGCACTTTCGACACCAGCTTCTTCCAGGCTCCGGGCCGAATGAACGTATTCGACGAGCACCCCTTCCGCGTGATCCTCGACTACGGTCACAACCCGGCTGCCATCCGTGCTGTGTGCCAGCTGGTCAGCCGCCTGGATGTGGGTGGACGCCGTATCTGCGTGTTGGGTGCACCGGGTGACCGGCGCGATGAGGACATCCGGGCCATCGCGGATGAGACACTTGGCCACTTCGACCACTATATCTGCCGGGCAGACGACAACCGCCGCGGACGCGGCCAGGAAGAAGTGCCGGAAATGCTGCGCAGCCGACTATTGGAAAAAGGTTTTGATCCGGCTTGTGTCGAGCTCGTCGCAGACGAAGGGCCAGCAGTTGCGCTCGGGCTGGAAAGCGCTGAAGAAGGCGACTTGCTGGTTATCTTCGGCGACGATATCACCCGCTGCTGGAAGCAGATCATCCACTTCGAGAGCAATGGAGAGCCCACTCCATCCGACGAAGAAGCTTCATCCGGCTCAAGCCTGATCGAGGAAGACCTGGTCGCGTTCAGCCTGGAACCCGGTGAGGAACTGATCCGCGATGAGCGCGGCGTCCGAATCGCCCGGCAGGATGTGGAAGACGCCGACTGAGCGGCCCCGTTTTTGACCCGTGAATGAGCTGCGAACACAACTGGAATTGATTGACAGCCGGCGACTGACCGGGGCCAACCTGTTCTGGGATTGGCCCGCTGCCATTATCGACGTGCGCTATTCATCGGTCGAAACCGAGGAATTCTCACGGAGCGTGACAGAAGCCTGGCGAACCGCGGCGCGCACGCTGCTTTCCCGGGTCGGTCATGGGCGGGAGCAGACCACCCACCGGCTGTTCGAAGGAGGCGCCAGTTATCTCATCAGCGCACCGATCGATGCGCTTTACTCGATGTGCGAGTTGAACGAGGTAGCCTGGGCCGTCGCGACAGCGCAACTCACCGATACCAAGGCCCCGGATCTGGCCACAGAATGCACGCGCCTCAAGGCCTTGTTTAAAGGCGAAAGCCGGCCCAGTCTGCTCGCCCTGCATGCAAGCGCCCAGGAACACGATGTGCCGTTTCTGTGGGACGATGACGAAGTATCGATCGGCTATGGCGCCACGGCCCGAACCTGGCCCATCGACCGTCTACCCAACCCAGCCGACGTTGACTGGAATGCTGTTGGCGCCCTCCCCCTCGCCCTGGTGACCGGCACCAATGGAAAATCCACTACCGTGCGCATGGCTGCCAGCATCATAGCGGCCGCCGGCTTACGCGCCGGCTTGACCTCGACTGACTGGATCCGGGTCGGAAAAAACATCCTCGATCACGGGGACTATTCAGGCACCGGCGGCGCACGAACCCTGATGCGACACCCGGACACAGAAATCGCAGTCCTGGAAACCGCCCGCGGCGGCCTGTTGCGGCGTGGCCTGGGCGTCGAGCGCGCGGATACTGCGCTCATTACCAACGTGGCCGCGGATCACCTGGGCGATTACGGCATCAATACCGTGCCCGAACTGATCGAGGCCAAGTTCATCGTTCGTCGCGCCCTGCGGGCTACTGCGCCCTTGTTACTCAATGCGGACGATGCTGGCGTGGTTGGATTTGCCAGCACGCTCGAACAAACCGTGCACTGGTTTGGCCTGCACCCGGAACGTGCACCGTTGCACGAGCACCTTGCCGGCAACGGCACGGCCGCGTACCTCGAAAGCGGCTGGCTGGTCCTGTCCGACCGGGGCCAGTCCCGCAAGATCATCGCGGCCAAAGACATTCCCGCGGCCATTGGCGGTGCGGCGCGCCACAATATTCTCAACGCGCTGGGTGCCCTGCTGCTCTGTCACCAACTGGGCATCCCGGACGCGGCCTTGTGCGAAGGTCTCGCCGGTTTTCGTGGTGACGAGGACGACAACCCCGGGCGAGGAAACTGGTTTGCTCGTGACGACGTGCGCATCCTGGTCGACTTTGCCCACAATGAACACGGTATGCACGCGCTCAGCCGCATGCTCAGCCAAATCCCCGCGCAGCGCAAAGTCTTGCTGATGGGCCAGGCCGGCGACCGATCCGATCGCGATATCGCCAGCATGACCAAGGCCGCCTGCGCCATGCACCCCGACCGGTTGATGGCCTGCGAGCTGCCCGGTCATGAACGCGGCAGAAATCCAATGGAAACCCCCCGCATCATCCGGGAAGCGGCCATCACTGCCGGGCTGGAACCCGACACGGTAGAGCTGTTTTCCTCGCCCATGGAAGCGGCCGCAGATGCCCTCTCCGACAGCCGACCCGGCGACCTGCTGGTGTTCCTGGCCCTGAGCCAGCGCGCCCAGGTATTGGAACAGGTCCATCGGTTTGTCGAGGGCACGCCCGACCCCCGCACCCGCTGAGCCCAACTGATGCCAAGAACATCCGGAAATCCCGCCCTGTCATCACGATTGCGACGACGCATCCTGCGGGCCCGGAAAACCGGGCGTGAACGGGAATTTGAACTGATGCTGGCGCTTCGGCCGGCCAGGCCCGCAATCGTTGCTGAGGGGGATTCATGGTTCGCCTACCCCCCGCCCAACCTGGCCGGTATCGACAACCGCAGCAACGTCATTAACTGGCTGACCCGATCGACGAAACTCAACCTGCTGCAACTCTCCAGCAACGGCGACGAAGCGGTCCAGATGCTGACGGGACCAGCCAAGCACCGTCTGCTTTCGGTTCTGCAACGCTTTCCAGTCGATTTCCTGCTGTTTTCCGGCGGCGGCAACGACATCGTTGGCCGGCACGACTTCGACTTCCTGTTGCGTGATGGCAGAGAAATTCAGTCGCATGACTGCAAAGACTACCTGCATTCCGCGCGCCTGGAACGCCGGCTTTCACTGGTCGAAATGGCCTACGCCGATCTCATCGACTATTGCGGCGAATATTCACGCAACCCCGGCATCCGGGTCGTTACCCATTGCTATGATTACGCCTTGCCGGGACCCCGGGGCGCTGTCTTCGTTGGCGGCCTGCTGCGCCCGGGGACGGGTCGCTCATGGATGCACCCGGCGCTGCTGGAAAAACACATACCAGCCCACCACCATGCCCCCATTGCCCGGTACCTGATCGATAGCCTGGCAGCTCGCCTGCTGCAACTCGAACAACAACACCCGGAACGCTTGTCCGTCGTGGACACACGCGGCCAGGTTCCGCCCACGGAATGGATCAACGAGATCCATCCGGACCGACAAGGCTTTGGCCGGATCAGCCAGCTCGTACTGCGGAAACTTCGCACGCTGGATGCGCGAGTTTGAGTTGCCGAACGGTTGCACTACTTGCAACACTGACCTACGTCAGCAACGTTCCGCAGATGCTGACGCATCATGTATGATAAGGAACGGATGATCAGGAGCGAATCAATGAAAAAACGCACCCCTTGTTCCGCGATTCTGATGCTTGTCGTTGCGCTGTCTGCCAGCGCCGACGAATCGCTGCCCAACGACGAACAGCAAGTCGTTATGGATAAGGAGCTGCAGTTTCTCGTCAAGGAATGCAGCGCCTGTCATGGTGAGAACGGCGTGTCCACCAACGACGAGGTTCCGTCTCTGGCTGGAAAATCAGCGGATTATATTCTGGAGAATGTCGAAAAGTTCTACTTTTACGAACGCCATTGCCCCGATGCTGAATATCAGAATGGTGAACCCAAAAGTGGAGCGCGCAACATGTGCGACGTGGCTGACCGCATGACGCGTCAGGAGGTCATGGCGGTTGGTGCCTGGTTCGAAGCCCAGACCCCTCCTGCGACAGACTGAACACACCGCGGCGCACCAATGGTCGCGGCGCCCTTCGCGCCCGGCAGTCCGCCGGACCGGATTTCAATGCTTTAACTTTCGATAGCGCACGCGCTTCGGCGCGGCGTCTTCACCCAACCGGTCGAGGCGGTCCGTTTCGTATTCAGTGTAGTTGCCCGCAAAAAACGTGACCTGGCTGTCGCCCTCGAACGCCAGGATGTGCGTCGCGATGCGGTCAAGGAACCAGCGATCGTGGC
>JAHEFS010000203.1 GCA_024640045.1 Chromatiales bacterium
CTAGGCGGTAACTTTGCCTTGCGGGTGGCGCGGCACGGCCCGGCCCGCGGTCTGCGGGTGGGGTGTGCCGTCGGAGTCTGTCCGGTTCTGAACCCGGCCCACGCACTGGTGGCCATGGAGCAGGGCCCGCGGTTCTACGAGAAGTACTACAACCGCAAGTGGGGTCGTTCGCTGCGCAAGAAGCAGCAGTACTTCCCCAACGACTACGATTACGACACCTGGTTTAGCCTGGACACGATGCGCGAAAAAACGGACTTCTTTGCCACGCGCTATTACCATTTCCCCGACCTGGCCAGCTACTTCGACGGTTATTCGATCGCCGGCGATCGCCTGGCTGGCCTGGCGGTGCAGTCCACCATCCTGACCTCCATGGACGACCCGGTGATTCCAGTTTCAGATATAGACACCCTGCCGGAAGATCCCAACCTGGACATCGTGGTGACCGAATTCGGCGGCCACTGCGGTTACCTGAAAAACTGGAAGTTGGAAAGCTGGGCCGAAGATTTTATCGTCGACCGCTTCACCACAGGCAGTTCCTGATTCAGCCCTGCTCGGGCAGCGTGTAATCCGCGAACTTTTCGCGTAACTCCATTTTTTGCAGCTTACCCGTGGCCGTATGCGGCAATTCCTCGACGAAAACCACGTCGTCGGGCATCCACCAGTGGGCGATTTTTCCATCCAGGTAGGCCAGTACGTCGGCCTTTTCGACTTCAGCCCCGGGTTGGCGCACCAGGATCAACAGGGGCCGTTCACCCCACTTGGGGTGCGCGATACCGATGACCGCAGCCTCGGCCACGCCGGGACAGCCGACCGCAGTGTTCTCTACCTCGATCGAGGAGATCCACTCGCCGCCGGACTTGATCACGTCCTTGTCACGATCGGTGATCTGCATGTAACCGAGTTCGTCGATGTGGGCAATGTCGCCGGTATCGAACCAGCCGTCCTTGTCCAGGATGTTTTCATCATGGCGGTAATAGGCACTGGAGATGGCCGGTCCGCGCACCAGCAGGTGACCGAAGGACTTACCATCGCGGGGCTGTTCCTGGCCATCGTCATTGACCACCTTCATCTCCACCAGGTAGGGGGTCCGGCCCTGCTTGGTTTTCAGGTCGATGCGGGCATCGCCCTTGAGGTGGGCGGTGGCGTGCTTGATGCTGCCGGTGGAGCCGATCGGAGACATCTCCGTCATGCCCCAGCCGTGGATCACCTCGACGCCGTAATCGTTCTCGAGGGTTTCGATCATCATGCGCGGACAGGCGGCGCCGCCAATGACCACGCGGTTCAGGTAGGGCAGCTTTTTGCCCGTTTCCTGCAGATATTGCAAAAGGCCCAGCCACACCGTGGGTACGGCGGCGCTGGCGGTTACCTTTTCGCTATCCAGCAACTCGTAAATGCTGGCGCCATCCATGCCGGCACCGGGCATGACCAGTTTTGCGCCTGCCATCGGCGCAGCATAGGTCAGCGCCCAGGCGTTGGCATGAAACATCGGCACGATCGGCAGCATGGAGTCGTGCGAGGTCAGGCCGAATACGTCCGGTTGATTGGCCATCAGGCCGTGCAGCACGTTGGACCGGTGCGAGTACAGCACGCCCTTGGGGTTGCCGGTGGTGCCGGAGGTGTAGCACAGCGCCGCGGCGGTATTCTCGTCGAATCGGGCCCAGGTAAAATCATCGTCGTGTGGGGCCAGCCAGTCCTCGTAGGCCACGACGTTCTTCATCCCGGTATCGGGCAGGTGTTTGTTGTCGGTGAGGACAATGTATTTATCGATCGTGGGCCATTTGTCTGCCAATGCCTGCACCAGCGGCAGAAAGGTCAGATCCACGAACATGAGCCGGTCTTCGGCGTGGTTGATGATGTAGACCAGTTGCTCGGCGAAAAGCCGCGGGTTGAGCGTGTGGCAGATTGCGCCGATGCCCATGGTGCCGTACCAGGCTTCCACGTGGCGGTCGGTGTTCCAGGCCAGGGTCGCCACCCGGTCGCCCAGGGCAATGCCTTCGGCCGCCAATGCCTTGGCCACCCTGAGCGAACGTGAATGCAGGTCGGACAGCGTGTAACGCCGAATAGGCCCTTCCACCGAGCGGGTGACCAGTTCCCGTTCACCGTGGTTCCGGGCCGCATGGTCGAGCACCGTTTGTACGAGTAGGGGGTAGTCCTGCATCAAGCCGAGCATGTGGGATCCTCGTTAATGGATGAGTCTGATTGCGTTAAATGTTAATGGATTCGCAAAAGGCAGTGCTATTTTCTGATGTGAAAGCGCAGCACCAGCGGATCTTCCCCGGAATCACCTTCGCCCATGAACTCGAGCATGTCGTCTTGACGGCTGTAGCGGTATTTCAGGGGTGCCTTGTCGTTTTCCGACACGCGTTCGAAAGAAACACTGTGGTCTTCAATGGCGATCACGCGGTAAGTATTGGGTTCGCCCTTTTCCCAGGGTTCGAAATTCGGGTTGTAGTGCTTGAAGCGAAACGTGATTCCGTCTTCGGTTTGCTCGATCACCATGTATTCCAGTACCACCTTGCCATTGGGAAAGACCCAGCGGAAGCTGCCGCTCATGGTGCCTCCCTTGGGTTCCAGCCAGACTTCCTCGGCCGCGCCATCGGGCGAGACCCAGTGGCCGGCGAGCCAGCCGAGTTTCTCCAGTTCACTTGCGTGGGTGGTTGACGCTGCGAGTACCAGGATGAATGGAATCAGGAATTTCATTTGAACGCTCCGTTATTGGTGGTTGTTCTTTCCAGTTTAGGTGAGATTCGGAGGGAAAAGAAAAGGCCCCTGGCGGGACCTTTCGTGAATATGTACAGGGATGCACACAGATCGCAGAGCGCAGGAAGCGCGTGAGCGATCAGGAGGGATGGCCGGGAGCGCGATGTGCAGGAAGCACAAGTGCCGCGGCGGCCAGGGATGGCCGGGAGCGGCGGTGATGGGAATGATTCGCGCCATCCTTGGCGCTCACCCTCACTGCGTTCGGGTCGCTTTGCGGTCCAAATCGGCAATCCTGCCGATGTTACTCCGGGCTTCCTGCCCTTCGCCCCTTCGGGGCCATCTTCGCTGCGCTCGATGTTCAAAATTGTTCCTGACAATTTTGTGTCAAACCCACTACGTGGGTTCGCTTCCCTTCCATCGGCCCAAAACTCAACGAGGCCCCAAAGGGACCTCGTCGAATTTTTTGGAGCGCGATGTGCAGGAAGCACAAGTGCCGCGGAGGCCATGGATGGCCGGGAGCGGCGGTGATGGGAATGACTCGGTACCTCCATGTACCTCGCCCTCGCTTTGCTCGGGTCGCCTCTCTTCGTTCGGCGCGTCCAAAATTGCTCCCGGCAATTTTGTCGAACCCGATCCGGCTGGCGCCGGATATGGGTTCTCTTCCCATCAAGACCGGATAATGGAAAGCCCCCTGACGGGGGCTTTGAAAGTTGGAGCG
>JAHEFS010000204.1 GCA_024640045.1 Chromatiales bacterium
TGGTTTTTCAGCTCGGAGACCAGGGGTTTGAGTTCTTCCAGCAGGGCGGACGTGTTCTGCAGGAGGCGCTGCAAATCACGATTGGTCTGGGAGTCCGCTGCAAAAGACTCGGCCAGCGCCTGCAGCGCCGCAAGTGTGCTCGAGAGTTGCTCGATCAGCATGGCGTTGCGGTCATTCCCAACCAGCTCGTCGGCACTCCTGGCCGCCGTCCGGACACTGACCATCGTGGCGGCCCCCTCATCCAGCAGGACTTCCAGTTTGGCCAGTACATCCTCGATCGGCAGGCCGTTGATCTTGGCAATAAAGTCGTCGATGCTGTCGGTGTACTTGGCCAGCATGTCGAGCCCGGTGGGTATCACTACCAGGTCCTTGAAATACTCCACTTCGGCAGGCCGGGAGTTCTCGTCGTATTGCAGGTCGATCATGCGGGAACCGAGCAGGAAGTTTTGTGACTTGATGGTGGCGACCAGGCCCTGGTCAATCCAGTCATTGATGTCGGACGTGGCCCGCTTGAGGCTCTCTTCGGAATCAGGCAATCCCAGGCGGCCGGGATTGATCTCAATCAGGATCGGAATGCTCATGGATCTATCCAACAGGTTGCGGCCTTCCGGGATGTAATCGGTGCGCAGCACCTTGCCCACCTGCAAGCCACGGTGCATGACCGGCGCTCCCACATTGAGGCCTCCGACGTTGCCCTGGACCATCACCCAGTACTGGATGGAATACAGGTACTGTTTTTCAAATATCGCCGAACGGTTGGCGTACACGTAAAACAGGGTGTCTTCCGCGACCGGTTCGCTGTTGAACTGCCCCTCGGGCACGGTAAATGAAATCCCGCCGAGCAGCAGGCTGTCAATGGGACCCATGTCGATTTCAAATCCTCCGCTGGTTAACCCTGCACGAATTCCACTGGCTTTCCAGAAGCGTGTTTCACTGCTGATCAGCTGATGATAGGGAGCATCGATGAAAACCTTGTAATAAATCTTGCGCTCGGCGAAATTGAATTCGACGTCCTCGACCTTGCCAACCCGGATGCCCTGGTAATGAATCAGGTCGCCCTTCGAGAAATAGAAATCGCCATGCGTGACGAGCTTCAGGCGCAGGCCGGGAGCATTCACGGGTGTCAATGGCGGGCTGTCCAGGCCTCGGAAATGGCTGGTCACGCGGCCTGCGTCACCCGGTGCAAAGCGGATGTACTGCCCGGTCAGAATCGTACCCAGACCGGTGACACCCGATAAGCTCACATTGGGCTGCACCACCCAGAACAAAGAACCCTCCCGCAAAAGATTCTTGAACTCGATATTGATACGCGCCGTGACAATCACGCCGTCGAGTTCTTTGTTGAGGGTGATCTGCTCAACCTGTCCGACTTCCACGTCCAGGGTCTTTATCTTGGTGATGCCTTCTTCCAGGCCTTCCGCGGAAGCGAACTCGATGGTGATCAGAGGGCCCCGCTGCGACCAGTCGTCGTAGACCATCCAGGCCCCCACCAGCAGCGTGACGACGGGGATCAACCACAGGGCAGATATCTTCCGCATGGGCTTGACGTTGGCCGCAGGCGGATCAGTGTCGTTGCTGATGGTGCTCATGATCATCCCAGAAGAGTTTCGGGTCCAGACTGTTGGCCGCCAGCATGCTGAAAACTACCATGCCTGCAAAGGCCAGCGCTGCCGGACCAGGATAAACGGACATCAGGTTGCCAAGCTGGATCAGGCTCGCCAGAAAAGCGACCACGAAGACGTCAACCATGGACCAGCGCCCAACGAATTCCGTAAGGCGGTAGACGGCGGCCTTGGTGTGAGGCGTGTCAATGATCCTGAATTGGCTGCTCAGGCACAGGGTTATCAGGGCGGCGAATTTTGCCAGGGGCACCAGCAGGCTGGCCACCAGGATAATCAGTGCGATCAGGTAATCGCCGTGTCCCCACAGCGAGACGACGCCACCGGCAATCGTATTGAGCGTCTTGTCGCCCAACTCACTGGTGGTCATGATGGGCAGCGTATTCGCCGGCACATAGAGAATCAGGGAAGTCGCCAGAAAGCTCCAGGCGCGCTGGAGACTGTAGTGCTTGCGGCCATGCAAGGCATGCCGGCAAAAGCAGCAGCGAGCGTGGTCCGCAGCCTGGACCGTGTCGCATTGATGACAGCTCACCAGGTTTTGCCCGTAGTAGGCGCTGCTGCTAGAGGGCATCGAGGGATACCTGCTTTTCTCTCACGATTCGCTTGATGGCCTGTGCGAGCTGGAACCGGTCTACATGGGCAAAGGCGGCAATAAAGAACAGGTTAAACATGGCATAGGCCCAGAATGACAATCCAACCTCGACGTGGACCATGGACGATACCTTGACCATGCTGATCAGAATGCCCAAAAAGAATATTTCGGCCATGTTCCAAAACTGCAGGTATCCGACAATTTTCAGGAGGCCGATGGTCCTGGCGCTGACCCGCTCCAACTTGATCGAAACCGCAAGCCAACAGATGACGCCGACGAAAAAGGTCGGCAAGCCAATAATCACCACCGACACGAATACAGCCAGAACCCGCTCTTTCAGCTCGAACAGCACCTGCACCGTTTCCGGCAAGGTAATGCCCCGTTCCTGACCCTGTACAGAAATGTCCACGTAGCTGAACAAGTTGCTGAACAACAGGCAAATTACCGCGGTGAGACCGAAAACCAACATGCGGTCGAGCGCATTCTTGCGCGAACGGGTGAATACGGCGCCGCAGCGCGGGCAGGTGGCCTTATGTCCGCCCGGCACGTCTCCGACAAAGGTGAGCAGGTCACATTCGTGGCAGATGAGGTAGCCGTACGAATAGTCTTCACCTGTTCCCGGGAAAGCCAAGTTCCTGCACTCCTGCCTCGCTACCCATTGGTAGCGGCTGATGAATATACGCTGTCGAACCCATTATGTCCTGCACTCCACCCGGCCAAATTCTCCGATCCGGTGGTCGGCAGGTCGCGTTTCGCAAAATATGGCCTATAGTAGCCAGTAAACAATCGGCTGGATTGGCCGTTATAACGATGCGAACCAAGGGTGCCGCAATTTCACTATATCTCGACGTGCGCGCCGGGGCGAAAAGGAGCCCAGGTTTTGGACCTGCGATTGCCGGTCGCCGCAGTTGAAGGGTGCCTTCGCCATCCATGTGGGCGGGCCCAGGAGGGCGCCTTGATGAACTGGACAGTGACAGCCCGGGGGATGGATTGACGGATCATTCGAAAAAACTGGACCGGATCGTGGCGCAGGCCCACCGCGAACGGGCGGCGAGGGAGGATTCGTACCGCGAAAGGGCACTGCAGATGTACCCCTGGGTTTGCGGCCGTTGCACGCGCGAGTTCAACCGCGACAACCTGCGAGAACTGACCGTCCATCACCGCGACCACAACCACGACAACAATCCGCCCGACGGCAGCAAT
>JAHEFS010000205.1 GCA_024640045.1 Chromatiales bacterium
GCAACACAGAACGTAGTCTTGTGACAAACTGTGTCAGTAGCAGACAGGTATTGGCGCTGCAGCAAAATCGCGGCAATTCCGGGCGACCTGGCCGAGAAGCCGGAAGAGGATTGCAGGATCCGGGGCCGCCGCAACCGGGAATTCGTCATCGCCCCCCTTTCCTCGGAAAAACTGCCCGATGAGTTGCACCCGTGTCGCTTCCTGCGATGAGGTTGTAATGGCTGGATGAGTGACCGTTGCCTACCAAAACAGATGCATTCGGTCCATCATGGTAAGAAGCAAACCACAGCTCAATCACATAGCTGCAAGATCGGTTACGCCATGAAACCATCGATCATTCGCACATGCCTCGTGCTTTTTCTTCTCCAGTTCATTTGGAATGTTGCCGCCCAGGCCGATGCGCCGGCGCCAAATTGGGATCGTGCCCTGGCCCTGCAGACAATCGACATGGCCAAAGCAGAAAGCCGTCTGAAGCCCCTGTACCAGATGGCACGCGCGGGCAGCAGCACCGAATTGCTGGAGTCCCTCCTGGCGATTGAGCAAGACCCGGCCTTGCCCGCGCCCGCTCGAGACTACCTGGTGTTCAGCTTCGCGGTGGGGCTGGGTGATCTGGACCCGGACACGGTGGCGCCGCAGGTGCTTGAATACTTGTCCGCCTATCAGGCCCACACCCTGGTGCCTCACGATGAGCATCCCGGCATGGCGATACCCCTTTTCAATATCCCGGCTGCCGCGACCGGGGTGCGCAACCATTGGCATCGACAGCAGGCAGCTGCGCAGGCCGAAATCCTGCTACGCGGCCCGGCGGATTCATGGGTGAGTACCTACCTGGCGGAAAATCAGGCCGGGCGCCGGGGTTTCCTGGATGCACTGGAATTCGCTTCAGGTTCGGAGCTTCGCGCACTCGGCCAGGCAGCCTTGGCGCGGCTGGATGCAAGGCCCGAACTGACGCTGCTTACGGCCCGGGCCGGCCTGCGCAGTGGCGATAGCAACCTGCTGCGGCAAGCGATTGCGCACGGTAGTGGGCCCGATTTGTCACAGGCCCTGCGAGCAGCGGCCAGCGACTTGAGCGCCGAAGATTGTATCGGCCTGCTGGAGCATTCCCTGCGCCAGGGCCCCGACACCAAGGCGGCGCTGGCCATCGCTCACCTGGCGCCCGCGCGACTGGGTGAGCCCGCCGTACAGGACTTGCTGTTCAGCACGCTGGCGGATCACAGCCTGGGGGCAGCCGCGGCCCTGGTGCTGGGAGCCAGCCCGGACCCGGCGGTGCAACGCCGGCTGAGCGACATCGCATCGCAGGATACCGGCCTGGCGAAGGAGCGAGCCGCTTTGGCCATCCAGTTCCGCAAGGCTGAAATGGGGGCAGAGCAGTGAACAGGCCGATGCGCGTTCTTGTCTCTATGCTGCCGCTGCTGGGTATGTTCTGGCTCAACGACCTCGAAGCCCAGAGTCCGCGCATTATCGAATGGGTCGAGTACGCTCCGGCCAGCGATGCTGACCGGATTGCGCTGGGTTACCCGGTTCCGCTACCAGTAGACACACCCTTGCCGTTCGACGGCTTTCGCAGTTACAGCGGGCTCCACGCCCGCCACCAGGACCTGGCGAATACCACGGACTGGGCACATGCCGTCGAGTTGGGCCAGACCCGCATGGGCCGAAGCATCTGGGCTTACCAGCTGGGTGACGAGGACCGCACAACGGCTTACGGTCTGCCCGAGCACGCCATGCTCACCAACGGTGGAATCCATGCACGGGAATGGCAGTCCCCGGAAGTGGCCACCGGCATCATCGAACTGCTGACCCTGGCGGAGGAGGATCACCACCTGATCAGTTATCTTCGCGACAACGCCAATATGCTGGTCATCCCGGTGATGAACATCGATGGGTTCCTGCAGACCCAGCGGTTTCCGAGCAGGAACTGGATCGGCACGGATCCACAAGACCTCGAGTCCTGGCCGCGCGATGGCCGCATGCGGCGCAAGAACATGCTGGGCGCCGACGAGGACTTGTTTACCCAGGGCGATCACCTTCTTGGCGTCGACCTCAATCGCAACAACCCACCTTACTGGAATACGAATCCCGACCGCTCGTCCCCAAATCCGGTCTATCTGACCCACCATGGCGCGGCGCCACAGTCAGAGCCGGAAACCCGGATCCTGGACACCGCTGCGCAGTTGGGCCCGGCGGACAGGCTCAGCATGTACACCGATCTGCATTCGTACTCGCAGGTCAGTTACTGGGTCCGGAACGACAATAGCCGCTTGTCGAACCTGACGGAACGTCTGCTAACCACCTTCGCAAACCATCATTATGCGTTTGCCGCACGGAAGTATTACTGGTTCGAAACTGCGAGCAATATTGTTAAAAACCAAGGCATTGGATCGACAGACGAGTATTTTGCGCATTCCTACCAGGTGCCGTCCTGGACGCTCGAAATTGAGCCGTCAGCCGGCTCCCACGATGGACTGCCGGGCTGGGGAGCTGATTATGGCGGACTGGGTCGGAACAGCCACGATGGATTTATTCTGCCGGAGTCGGAAATCGAACGGGTTCGCACGGAACTCGCGCAGACCTTTGCCGTGGCTTATTACCAGCAGTCCGGACCGCCGTCGATTGCCGCCCTGCGCCTTGTCGATGATGCAACCGGCGCGGTCGTGTTCGAGGCCGAATGGGATGTCAGCAGCGCAACCACGCGCGAGCAGTATTCCTTCCAGGCTCAGCCGCTGCAGCTCGATCGTGCTTACCGGCTTTGGCTGGCCTTCGATAAGCCCATGCGTTGGCGCGAAAATGGTGGGGTCACCGTGCTGCCCGGCCAGTCAGAGCCTACGCTGGATCTCGAAGCCGCCATTCTGGTCGACGAAGCCGAGCTGAGTGCCAGCCCCGGCGAAGGGGCCTGGCTCGATACACCGGGAGACGCACCTGGCGGTTATCTACGCTACCGCGATGACGCGCTGTTCATCAGCTTTAGCCTGCCCGAGGACGAGAACAACCTCGGCCTGATCGGCGACAACACGACCGCCACGATATCGCTCAGCACGCAGGACATGACCGGACTGCGGACTGATGCCGATCCGGCCACTGCCGCCCACTGGGCAGACGGGAGCTGGGCCGGTTATGAAAACAGCGCCGGCGTTGACGGCAATGACAGTGGAGGATTTGACCAGACCATCCAGCTGCAGCTCACTTCGGAAGCCCTCGGCGATCCCTTCGTCATCGAAGCAGGGACATCGTCGGCCTGGTACGATCCGACCCACGACGGCGAAGGCTTCATGCTGGAGATCCTGGCCGGAAACGTGGCCGTGATGTACTGGTTTACCTACGATGACGCCGGCGCCCAGGATTGGTATGTCGCCCAGGGTGAAATCCGCGGCAACC
>JAHEFS010000082.1 GCA_024640045.1 Chromatiales bacterium
TGGCGGCAACGGCTATATCAATGACTTCCCTGCAGGACGCATCCTGCGCGACGCCAAGTTGTACGAAATTGGTGCGGGCACCAACGAGATCAGGCAAATGCTGATCGGCCGGGAACTGGTGAGAGGAAAAGTTTAGGGGGCAAGATATGCACCTCGGTAGAGTGATGTTTGCTGACAGGGTTTTAGCAGGTAAGACGGTAGACGTAAGAGGGTAGAGGGTAGAGGGTAGAGGGTAGAGGGTAGAGGGTAGAGGGTAGAGGGTAGAGGGTAGAGGGTAGAGGGTAGAGGGTAGAGGCTGGCGTTCTCAAATACCTGCTATCAACCAATGGTGATACACGACTATGGAAAAAGCACACCGAAAACTTATCGCGTGGCAATTGAGCATGCAGTTAGCAACAGACGTGTACCAACTAACAGGTCAATTCCCCGACAGCGAACGCTACGGCCTCGTATCTCAGATGCGCAGGGCCTCGGTTTCCGTCCCCTCCAATATTGCGGAAGGGGCGGCCAGATTGTATCGGCGGGAGTTCAGGAGGTACCTGTCTAATGCCAGGGGCTCCCTCATGGAATTGGAAACCCAACTCATTCTGGCTGAAAGACTTGAATATACGGCTGAGACAAGCCATCTTCATACCACCATTAACCGAATATTTGCTTTGCTCAACGGACTCATAAAAAGACATGCACAGCACTCGGGAGCGACCCGGTACGAGCAAGGCGTTCGAGAGCCTCGGCGGCCGATCTACCGTCTTCCGTCTCCCGTCTCCCGTCTCCCGTCTTCCGTCTTCCGTCTCCCGTCTCCCGTCTTCCGTCTTCCGTCTTCCGTCTTCCGTCTCACCATAATTAACCAAGGATTCAAGGACCACTCATGAACCAGAAAATCGTCATCGTCGGCGCCAAGCGCACGCCCATCGGCTCCTTCCAGGGGCAATTCAGCAGCGTCAGTTGCGCCCAGTTGGGCGCCGCAGCCATCCAGGGGGCCATGGCCCAGGCTGGTATCGCCAACGAGAAGGTAGATGAGGTCATCCTTGGCTGCGTGTTGCCGGCCGGACAGGGTCAGGCACCCGCCCGGCAGGCCGCGATTCATGCAGAAATTCCGCTGGCTGCCGGCGCGACCACGGTCAACAAGATGTGTGGATCGGGCATGAAGGCCATGATGCAGGGCTGCGATGCCATCCAGGCAGGCTCCGCGGAAGTTGTGCTGGCCGGCGGTATGGAATCGATGACCAACGCACCCTACCTGCTGCCCAAGGCACGAGGCGGCATGCGTATGGGTCACGGCGAAGTCCTGGACCACATGTTCTTCGACGGCCTGCAGGACCCGTACGAAGGTTTCATGATGGGCGAGTTTGCAGAGCGCTGCGCCGGGAAATACGAATTCACACGCGAGGCCCAGGATGCCTTCACCATTGAATCCACGAGCCGGGCTACCCGCGCCATGGAATCGGGCGAGTTCAACGCCGAGATCACCCCGGTGACCGTCAAGAGTCGCAAGGGCGAGAGCATTTTCAACCAGGATGAAGAACCCGGCCGCATGATGCTGGACAAGATTCCCAGCCTCCGCCCGGCCTTCCGCAAGGACGGCACCGTGACCGCCGCCACTTCGTCCAAGATTTCCGACGGAGCTGCGGCCACCGTCCTGATGTCTGCGGACAAGGCGATCGAATTGGGCGCCAGGCCGCTGGCGCGGGTCATCGCTTACGCCACGCATTCACAGGAACCGGGCTGGTTCACGACCGCGCCGGTGGGCGCCATCACCAAGGTGCTGAAGAAAACGGGCTGGGATGCGGGGGACGTCGACCTGTACGAGATCAACGAAGCCTTTGCAGTGGTGACCATGGCGGCGATGGAAGAGCACGGCCTGGACCATGCCAAAGTCAATGTCAACGGCGGCGCCTGCGCACTGGGACACCCCATCGGCGCTTCCGGGGCACGCATCGTGGTGACCTTGATCAATGCCCTGCAGCAACGCGGCCTGAAAAAAGGCGTTGCCGCGCTGTGCATCGGCGGAGGCGAAGCCACTGCCATGGCCATCGAACTCGTTTGAGGATCAGCCCATGACCGCCCTCGGCACCCAGGTGGACACCGCGAGCACGGATTTTACGGCCAACGCCGAGGCCATGCGTGCCCTGGTTGAAGACCTCCGGGCGAAACTCGATGAAGTCCGCCTCGGCGGCGGGGACGATGCGCGGATAAAGCACCTGAAACGCGACAAGATGCTGCCCAGGGACCGGATTGCCACACTGCTTGACCGGGGCAGTCAATTCCTGGAACTGTCGGCACTGGCAGCTCATGGCATGTACGACGGAAAGGCGCCGTGCGCCGGCATCATCACCGGCGTGGGCCAGGTTGAAGGCCGGGATGTCATGTTGATCGCCAACGACGCCACGGTCAAAGGCGGCACCTATTTCCCCATCACGGTCAAAAAACACCTGAGGGCGCAGGAGATCGCACTGGAAAACCACTTGCCGTGTATCTACCTGGTGGATTCGGGCGGGGCGTTCCTGCCGCTACAGGATGAAGTTTTTCCGGACCGGGATCATTTCGGCAGGATTTTTTACAACCAGGCCCGCCTGTCCGCGGCCAATATTCCGCAGATCGCGGTCGTGATGGGCTCCTGCACGGCCGGTGGGGCCTATGTCCCGGCCATGAGTGACGAATCGATTATCGTCAAGGAACAAGGCACCATCTTCCTGGGTGGCCCCCCACTGGTGAAAGCCGCAACAGGCGAGATTACCGATGCCGAATCACTGGGCGGTGCCGAGGTCCACTGTTCCAAATCAGGCGTCACCGATCATTTCGCCGAAAACGACTCGCACGCCCTGCAGCTGGCGCGGGAAGCCATCTCCCACCTCAACCGGATCAAACCCAATGAGCTGGAAATGCGCGCGCCGCAAGAACCACTCTTCCCAGCCGATGAACTCTACGGCGTCATGCCGCGGGACACGCGCTTCCCGCTGAAGGTCAAGGAAGTCATCGCCCGATTGGTTGACGGCAGCGAGTTCCATGAATTCAAGGCTCGCTATGGCAAGACCCTGGTCTGCGGCTTCGCTCACCTGGATGGCTTTCCGGTCGGAATCGTCGCCAACAACGGCATCCTCTTTTCTGAATCAGCCCTCAAGGGAACGCACTTTATACAGATTTGCAATAAACGTAATATTCCACTGATTTTTCTACAAAATATCACTGGCTTCATGGTAGGAAAGGCGTACGAAAATTCCGGAATTGCAAAGGATGGCGCCAAAATGGTGACGGCTGTGGCAACGAGCCACGTGCCCTGCTTCACGGTCATCATCGGCGGCTCATTCGGGGCTGGCAATTACGCCATGTGCGGTCGCGCCTACCAGCCACGGATGATGTGGATGTGGCCCAATGCGCGCATTTCCGTCATGGGCGGCGAACAGGCAGCCTCGGTACTCGCCACCGTGAAACGCGACGGAATCGAGGCCCGCGGCGGCCAGTGGTCGGATGAAGAGGAAGCGACCTTCAAGAAACCCGTCCGGCAGTCCTACGACCGCCAGGGTCACCCCTATTACGCTTCGGCCCGGTTGTGGGACGATGGCATTATCGACCCGGTCGATACCCGTAAAGTACTGGCCCGGGCCCTGTCGGTTGCTGGGAACGCACCCATTGAGCGCGGCCGCCACGGTATTTTCCGAATGTAAGTGCAATGGATACCTTACTGACACAATTGGATGAACGCGGCGTACTGACGGTCACGCTGAACCGCCCGGAACTGCACAATGCGTTCGATGACCACCTGATTCACAAGTTGACTTCCACGCTGGAGACAGCGGAACGGGACGATGCCGTGCGCATCCTGGTTCTGACCGGTACCGATCCCAGTTTCTCAGCCGGCGCCGATCTCAACTGGATGAAACGCATGGCCGCGGCCAGTGAATCCGATAACGAGCACGACGCGCTCGCCCTGGCCGGCCTGATGCGGACACTGAACTACCTGAACCGCCCCACGATCGCGCGCATCAACGGGCACGCGTTTGGCGGCGGCGTGGGACTGATCGCCTGCTGCGACATCACCATTGCGGTGGACCGGGCACGCTTCGGCATCACCGAAGCGCGCCTGGGGCTGGCTCCAGCGGTGATATCACCCTATGTATTCCGCAAGCTGCACGAGGCAAATGGCCGGCGGTATTTCCTGACCGGTGAGCGCTTTGACGCGCACCGGGCACGTGAACTGGGCCTGGTGCAGGAGGTCGTTTCGGACCTCGCTCTGGAAGGCGCCGTGGAACGCAGCATCGGACACTTGCTTAAATCCGGCCCCCGGGCCGTGAGCGAATGCAAGCGACTGGCTTTCCAGGCTGCGGGTCACGACCCGGACCGGCAACTCCAGACAGACCAGGAGACGGCCCGCCTCATCGCCCGGATGCGGGTATCACACGAAGGTCAGGAAGGCCTCGCGGCATTTCTGGAAAAGCGTCCGCCGAACTGGATCGACCGGAAGAACTGACACATCTGTGTGCCGCACAGTGTGCGCGCGCCGATTGGACAGCTAACTAATTTCAGGAGAATCAAGATGCAACTCAAGCAGGTCAAAGCCCTGATCACGGGCGGCGTGTCCGGCCTTGGACTGGCCGTGGCGCGCAAGTTCATCGCCGCTGGTGGCCAGGTCGTGCTGCTGGATATCAATGACGAGGCAGGTGCCGCCGCGATGGCGGAATTGGGGAGCAATGCCCACTACATCGCCACCGACGTGACCAGCGAAGAAGCCGTGGAAGCCGCGGTCAAGGCCGCCGTCGAGCGCATGGGTGCGCTCAACGTCGCCGTGAACTGTGCGGGCATCATTGGCGCCGGCCGGGTCCTGGGCCGTGAGGCGCCGATGGCGCTGGACTATTTTTCCCGGGTCATCCAGGTCAACCTGATCGGCAGCTTCAACGTCTGCAAGGCGGTGGGCGCGGCGATGGAACGCAATGAACCGGGCCCGGACGGCGAGCGCGGCGTGATCGTTTCAACTGCTTCGGTCGCAGCCTTCGAGGGCCAGATTGGCCAGGCGGCATACGCAGCCTCCAAGGCGGGCATCGTCGGCATGACCCTGCCCATCGCACGGGAATACACGCGGATCGGCGTCCGGGTCATGGCGCTCGCACCCGGCATATTCCATACCCCGATGGTCGACGGCATGCCTGAGCACGTGCAAGAGTCACTCGCTGCCTCGATCCCGTTCCCCAGTCGGTTGGGCCAGCCGGGTGAATTTGCTGAATTGGTGGCCCACATCGTGGAAAATGGTTATCTCAACGGCGAAACCATCCGCATCGACGGTGCCGTCCGCCTCCAGCCCAAGTGACGCAGGAAAACGAATAATGGAAAACCGCATGGAGACTTTCTCCGAGATTCGGCAGCACATCATGGAAAAGCACGAGCTTTTCCTCGACGAACCCTTCCAACTGGGATTCGATTGCGCATTCGATGACTCGGGTCGCCGCCAGAGCATGTTTCTGGCTGAACTCAAGACCTCTGACGGCCGGCGCTTTTTACGCATTGAAACCCCGGTGGCCCCGCTGGCAGATTTCGATGCTGAGAAATGCCTGCGCATCAATTTGATGCAGCGCATCGGCTACCTGGCCGTTGGCGATATGGATGGAACACCCTATATCAAGGTATGTGAAAACATGCCCTACGCAGTGCTGAACCCCCAGGAACTGGAGTATGCCGTCAACTCCATCGCACCGTTCGCGGACCTGATCGAAAAAGCGCTCGAACCGGGCGCAGACCTGACTTGAAAGTAAAGGGAAAGTAAAAAATGGAAAGCATTACAAAGTTTTTTGAGAACACGGATTTCATGGCCTTAGGCATGACCTGGGGCGGGCGACTGCTGCTGGCCCTCGTTATTTTCGTTATCGGCCGTTGGGTTGCACGTGCAATCACCAACAGCCTGAAACGCGTGATGAATATGCGTGAGGTCGATGAAACGCTGGTCACGTTTCTGGCCAACCTCAGCTATGCCATCTTACTGACCGCCGTCATCCTGGCCTCGCTGGATTCGCTGGGGCTGCCGGTCACTTCATTATTGGCAGTACTCGGCGCCGCTGGACTGGCAATTGGCCTTGCACTGAAAGACTCCCTGTCCAACTTCGCTGCTGGCGTGATGCTGGTCCTGTTTCGCCCGTTTTCCAAGGGTGATTTCGTCGAAGTGGCGGGTATCGCTGGGAAAGTGAGTGAGGTCCGAATCTTCAGCACCATACTCATCACCGGCGACAACAAGCTCATTGTCATTCCCAATGGCCAGGTGGCAGCGGACACGATCACAAACTACACCGCAATGGACAAACGCAGGATCGACCTCGTCATCGGCGTGGGTTACGACGATGACCTCAAGGTTGCTCGTAGCGTATTGGAGAAAGTGTGCTCCGAACACCCCGGCGTACTGGAAGATCCAGCCCCCACCATCATGGTGCTGGAACTCGGTGCCAGCAGCGTCGATTTCGCCGTACGCCCATGGTCCAAAACCGATGACTACTGGACGGTGCGCAGCGACATCCTGGAAAACGCCAAGGCCGAACTGGAGGCCGCTGGCTGCAACATTCCCTACCCGCAAACCGACGTGCACCTGCACACGGTCAACGCATAAGGAGTTCAGAGCATGGCAAACGAAGGCTATCACGAACCCATTGGGGAACTCAGTGACGAAACACGCGATATGCACCGTGCCATCGTGTCGCTGATGGAAGAACTGGAAGCGGTAGACTGGTACAACCAGCGTGTAGACGCCTGCAAGGACGAAGACCTGAAAAAAATCCTGGCCCACAACCGTGACGAGGAAAAGGAACACGCCGCGATGGTGCTGGAGTGGATTCGCCGCCGCGACCCCTCTTTCGACCACGAGTTGCGCGACTACCTGTTCAAGGATGGTGAAATCGGTCATCACTAGGCCGGTCCGGTGAGTCCCAGCGGAGCATCTTGAAACGCTTACTGTCCCCTACCGGACTGGCGGACACGCTGCGCCGGCCTTCCGCCATTGTGCTGGTGGCGGTCAACCTGCTGCTGATCGCCGGCGTGATCGCGTGGGACTGGTCGGTCCTGGAAATCGTGTTCCTCTACTGGGTCGAAAACCTCGTCATCGGCGTGATCAACGTGCTGCGCATGGCGGTGAGCAGCCCAGATTCAGCGCCGGACCGGATCACGATCAAGGGTCAGCGCTTTCCGGCAGGCCAAAGGCAGATTGACTGGTCGCGTGCGGCCCACCAGGCATTCAAACTCTTCATCATTCCGTTTTTCATAGTGCACTATGGTGGCTTCTGCTACGTCCATGGAATTTTCGTGCTCGCCATGTTCGGCGGGGAAAATGGCCCCAGCCTGTCGCTGGAACACGCATTGAGCCTGATGAGCCCGGCCCTCACCTGGGCGATTGCCCTGCTGGCAGCCAGTCACCTGTTCTCGTTTTTCCTTAACTTCCTCGGGGGCGGCGAGTACCGCCGAACCAATGCGGCCGCGCTGATGATGCGGCCTTACGGACGCATCGTGGCGCTCCACCTCACCATCCTGCTGGGCGCCCTGTTGGTGGAGTTATTCGGCGGCACACTGGGACTGCTGATCGTGCTGGTAATCACCAAAACCATTGCTGATCTTGCCCTGCACGAGGCGGAACGCGAAAAACTGGGAGCGAAGGAGCAATAACAGCGGTTTAAATTCCCGGGGAATCTGGTACCCTGCCCCCTTCATTTTCTGCGGTCCACCCCGTCGGTGGACAAGAAACCCAGCCATTTACAAGGGATTTACTTTGAGACTGTATCGCTATTTCGAAGGAGAAGTGCCCCCCTACCTTGCCCGTCATTTCTGGTGGGCCTACATGTGGCGAGGGTTAACCTGGTTTTTCGACACCCCGATCATCATCAGCTCGATTTTGTTCGGGCAATACAAGACACTCAAACACGCCACCATCGAGCACGTTTCCAAGATCGCCGACCGGGGTCGCATGCTGCAACTGACCTGCGTTTACGGCCGCCTGACGCCACGCATCATGGAGCAACTCGATCCCCAACCACTGCACATTACAGACATCGTGCCGGTGCAACTGGAACTGGCCCGGGACAAGGCCGTACCGCCGGAGAAACTGCTGGCCACCCGGATGAACGCGGAAAACCTGGCATACCGGGACGACAGTTTCGCCACCGTGCTGATTTTCTTCCTGCTCCACGAACTGCCGCCGGAGGCACGGCGCAAGGTGCTCGGCGAGTGCATGCGGGTTTTGTCGCCTGGCGGGACCCTGGTCGTCACCGAATACTCACACCTGCCCAAACAGCATATTTTTTACCGTTCCCCCGTTGCGCGCCGCATCCTCTATCGCGCCGAACCTTTTCTGGAGCCGTTCTGGAATGAAGACCTGCTGGAACTGCTGAACGACCTCGCTCAACCGCATGGCAAGGCGGTCGAGGTGGCATCACACCAGGAGTACTTCGGCGGCTTTTATCGCGTCACGGAGTATCGACTGAGCGAGGGCGTATAATAATCGGCTGATCGCCGGAAGGATCGGCGCTGGTACCGTTCAGGAGAGGTTAAAGCATGAAATCACGCGCCGCTGTTGCCTGGGAAGCCGGCAAGCCTTTAACAATCGAAGAAGTGGACGTCGCCGCACCGAAGGAAGGCGAAGTCATGGTCCGGATCGTGGCCACAGGCGTGTGTCATACGGATGCCTTCACCCTCTCGGGTGAAGACCCCGAGGGCATTTTCCCGGCCATCCTCGGTCACGAGGGTGGTGGCATCGTTGAGGAAGTAGGGCCGGGCGTGACCGGGCTCAAACCCGGCGATCACGTGATTCCGCTCTACACACCTGAATGCGGCGAGTGCAGTTTCTGCCGCTCGGGCAAAACCAACCTGTGCCAGGCCATCCGCGCCACCCAGGGCCAGGGCCTGATGCCTGATGGCACCACCCGGTTCTCGTTGAACGGCCAGCCCATCTTTCACTACATGGGCACCTCCACGTTTTCCGAATACACCGTCATGCCCGAGATCTCGGTGGCCAAGATCAACCCGAAGGCGCCGCTGGACAAGGTCTGCCTGCTCGGCTGCGGAATCACCACCGGTATCGGAGCAGTATTGAATACGGCCAAGGTCGAACCGGGCGCCACGGTCGGCGTGTTCGGCCTCGGCGGCATCGGGCTGAGCGTCATCCAGGGCGCGGTCATGGCCGGCGCCAGTCGCATTTTTGCCATCGATGTGAATCCCGACAAGTTCGAGATGGCCAAAATGCTGGGCGCCACCGATTTCGTCAACCCGAAGGACTATGATCGCCCGATTCAGGAAGTGATCGTGGACCTGACCGATGGTGGTGTGGACTACTCCTTCGAGTGCGTTGGCAATACCCAGCTGATGCGCTCAGCACTCGAATGCTGCCATAAAGGCTGGGGTGAGTCCGTCATTATTGGCGTCGCCGGCGCCGGCCAGGAAATCTCCACCAGGCCTTTCCAATTGGTGACCGGGCGCGTCTGGCGCGGAACGGCTTTCGGCGGCGTGCGCGGCCGAACCGAACTGCCCGGATACGTCGACAACTATATGAACGGCAAGATCAGGATCGACGAAATGGTGACCCATACCATGGGGCTGGAAGACATCAACACCGCCTTCGACCTGATGCATGAAGGCAAGAGCATCCGCTCGGTGGTGGTGTTCTGACCCCGTGAGCACGCTCAGCGAAATCTCTGCACAAAAATGCTTTGGTGGTTGGCTGAAGCGGTACCAGCATCGGAGCCAGGTGCTCGATTGCGACATGATCTTCGGCGTTTTTCTGCCGCCACAGGCTAAATCCCAACCGGTTCCGGCGTTGTGGTGGCTGTCCGGCCTGACCTGTACCGATGAAAATTTCATGATCAAATCAGGCGCACAACAAAGAGCGGCCGAACTGGGGCTGGCCATCATCTGCCCCGATACCAGCCCGCGGGGTACTGACCTGCCGGGTGAACACGACACTTACGACTTCGGCTCGGGCGCAGGGTTTTACGTCAACGCCACCGAGCAACCCTGGGCCGGGCATTACCAGATGTACGACTACGTCACCAAAGAACTGCCCGCGCTGGTGAATGAACAACTGCCAGTCACCGGGGAGGCCTCAATTTCTGGCCACTCTATGGGTGGTCATGGCGCCCTGATTTGCGCGCTCAAAAACCCAGGCGCTTATCGATCGGTCTCCGCTTTTGCGCCCATTTGCCACCCCGCCAGCGCACCCTGGGGCATCAAGGCTTTTTCTGCCTACCTGGGTGAAGACCGCAACACCTGGGCAGAGTGGGATGCCAGCCAACTGGTCCATCATGCCGAAGAGCAGCTGCCCATCCTGATCGACCAGGGAGATGAAGATGAATGGCTGGGTGAGCAACTCAAGCCCGGCGCCCTGGAGCAAGCCTGTATCGCTACCCACCACCCACTCGACCTGCGTATTCGTGAGGGCTACGACCACAGTTACTTTTTCGTGGCCTCTTTCCTGGGTGAACACCTGGAGCACCACGCGCGGGCACTCGGGCTGATCCCCGGCAACCAGGGCTGAGCGCGAAGCCAGCGCCACCATGTTGAGGGTGCTGCACATCGGCAAGTTCTTCACCCCTTTTCGGGGCGGCGTCGAGAACTACATGCGCGACGTGATGGTTGCGCTGAACCGGCTGGGGGTGCGCAATTACGCGGTGGTGCACCACCACGAACGCTCGCTGCGCTCGATCGACGACATCATCGACGTTGACGGAACGCCGTTTCACGTCATCCGGGCCGGTACCTGGTTCCGATTCATGTACACGCCCATCAGCCCGATGTTTCCCATCCTGATGCGGCGCCTCGCGAAGCGCTATAAACCCAACGTGATTCATTTTCATATGCCGAACCCGTCGACGTTCTGGGCATTGCTCATGATTCGAACACGGCGCGTTCCCTGGGTGGTGCACTGGCATGCCGACGTGGTCGCATCAGCGCATGATCCGCGTCTGCGCTGGTTCTACCACCTGTACCGGCCGTTGGAGCAGATGATGCTGCGGCGGGCGGCGGCCGTCATCGTGACCTCGCAGGCTTATCTCGACCACAGCGAGCCTCTGGCCACCCACCGCGACAAATGTCACGTCGTGCCGCTGGGGCTGGACCCTGACCACATGGGCCTGGTAAACACGATCGCATTCCAGGATGCGCAAAGCTACGCCGCCGATGAGCGCTTCAAGGTCCTGGCCATTGGCCGCCTGACTTACTACAAGGGTTTTGACTACCTGCTAAAAGCCGCGGCCCTGGTCAAGAGCAACATCCGGGTGGACATCGTGGGTAGTGGTGACCGTGAAGCCTCCCTGGTGCAACTCATTCGGGACCTCGACCTGGCTGGCCAGGTGACCCTGCATGGCCGCCTCCCGGACGAACAGCTGCATGCCATGCTGGATGAGTGCGACTGCGTCTGCCTGCCGTCGATCGAGCGCACCGAGGCCTTTGGGATGGTGCTGCTGGAAGCCATGTTGCATGGTAAGGCCACCGTCATCAGCGATGTACCCGGCTCCGGCATGGGCTGGATCGTGGAGCACGAGGGCACCGGCATCAAGGTCGAACCTGCCGATGAAACCGCCCTGGCCACGGCCCTGGCCTGGATGCGTGACCATCCCGAGGCCACGCAAGCCATGGGCCAGCGTGGCCGG